>JACDHQ010000267.1 GCA_013820975.1 Gemmatimonadaceae bacterium | reverse complement strand
ACAGAGGTGTTACGAGAAATAAATAATAAGCAAAACAAGGAGCTGACGTCGAAAGGGTGATTGCGAGGACGAGCTCGACCAGGCAGCCGTGGTCACGTGAGCACGCTGCGCAGCGCTGCCGCGCGCACGCTCACCCCACCGCGGTCGCCGGGGGCCGGGAGTGCGCGACCGGCGGCTTCCGTCACCAGCTCGACGTGCATCAGGAGGTGCCGGCGGCGGCCAGGGTCGCCGGTACGTCGCTCGAGGCGCTCGAGCGCGTCGAGCAGGCGATGCAGCACCGCCGCGTTGCCTTCGCCATACCGGCGAATCTCGTCGAATGCCCGGTCAAGGAGACTCCGGAACGTGGGTCCGTGGACGATCACGCGCAACTCGCCATCGCGCACGCGCCACGGCGATTCGCTGCGCAGTGCTGCGGCGCGCGACAGTGCGGCGGCCAGGTAATCGATGCACGAGAGCGCGGTCGTCGGGTCGTTGATCGATGGCGACAGGGCCTTCACCGCAATGTCGGACAACTGGTGGATGCCGTAATCGGGGTCCTGCTCGACCGTCCGGAAGTTGCCGACCGTGAATGCCGAGCGAATGCCCGCCGGGCGAGGATCGGTCGGGGTGCCGTCGCGGGTGGCAATGCTGGCGAGTGCTCCGCCCTCGATGACGAACTGTCCGATCGTGCGCTCCACACGAATCACGATGTTCCGCTCGCTGGCCGCGTCCAGCAGCGCGTCCGGATCAATCGCCTGCACATAGCCGCTCGACGATGACGTGACCGGCAACCACGTGTAGGTATCGAGCAGGTGGGCGGCGGCCGGGACAGCGTCCACTGCAGCCGCGTCGCCGACCTCGCTCGGGAACAACCGGTCGATCGCCCCGTACGTGTCCTTCACCACACGGTCGATGATGCTGCTCGCCTGCAGCGAGCTGGCCGTATGATGGACGAAGTAGATGAGCAACCCCACGCTCACCACGGCGAGGATGAAGCCGGTGAGCACGGCAAGGGCCGGCACGAACAGGCTCTCGTCCCCGCCGCGGATCGTCCGCAGCACCACCAGGCAGTACGTGAAGACCCCCGCGAGCCCTCCGAGCGTCACCTGGCTCGGGCGGTCGCGCATGAAGTTGCGGAGGATCCGGGGCGTGTACTGCGCCGACGCCTGCGTCACCGTGATCATCGTGATCGAGAACGTCACGCCCGCCACCGTGATGATCGAGCCGGCGATCGTCGCCAGCATGTCCCGCGAGCTGCCCGCATCGGCGCCGAACAGCCGCGGCCACCGCGCGAGCACTTCGTCATCGACATGGCCGGAGGCGATGATGAGCACGACTGCCAGTGCCGCCGCGCCGACGACCATCAGGGCGGGCACGAACCAGAGCGTGTAGAGCAGTGAATCCCACCAGATGCGGAGTCGGGTCATGCGGGGGAAGGTGATTGGTGGCGGGTGCGCGCGCCGGGCGGCATCGGAGGGATGACCAGCGAACAGGGGGACGCCCCGTATATTCCGTGCCAGCCACATCGCTCACCCGTCCGGAACGCCATGGCACTCAAGGCCCGCAGCAAGGTCCCGCTCACCATCGTCGACCGGGCGCTCGCCCCCTTCCAGCAGTTCTTTCGCACCGGAGCCGCCGGCGGCATCGTGCTGCTGGCCTGCACCGCGATCGCCCTCGGCTGGGCCAATTCGCCCTGGGGAGACAGCTACTTCCACCTGTGGGAGCAGTACTTCACGATCGGCTTCGAGCAGGTCGCGATGACGCAGACGCTCCACCATTGGATCAACGATGGCCTGATGGTCATCTTCTTCTTCCTGGTGGGCCTCGAGATCAAGCGCGAGATGCTCGTGGGTGAGCTGGCCTCACTGCGACAGTCGGCATTCCCGATCGCGGCCGCCCTCGGCGGCATGGTGATCCCTGCAGGGATCTTCGCCGCGATCACCTACGGCACCCCCGGGGCGCATGGCTGGGGGATCCCGATGGCGACCGACATCGCCTTTGCCCTCGGCGTCCTGGCACTGCTGGGCCCGAACGTGCCGCTCGCGCTCAAGGTGTTCCTCGCGGCGCTCGCGATCGTGGACGATATCGGCGCCGTCCTCGTGATCGCGGTCTTCTACACCGAGTCCATCTCCGGTGAGTACCTGCTGCTGGCCGGCGGCATCCTGCTCGTGCTGATCCTGTGCAACCGGCTGCTGATCCGGCACACGCTCGTGTACCTCGTGCTTGGAACCTGCCTCTGGCTGGCGGTCTTCGGCTCGGGGGTGCACGCGACGGTCGCCGGTGTCCTGCTGGCGATGACCGTTCCCGTGCGGACGCGAATCGACGAGGACGAGTTCCTCGTCCGCGCCGACGACGCGGTCACCGCGTTCAAGGCGGCGAGCGATCCACGCCGGCGCATGGTCATCTCCAACAACGAGCAGCAGGAAGCGCTGCACGCCCTGGAGGCTTCCGTGGACGAGGTGCAGTCACCGCTCATGAAGATGGAGCATGCCCTGCACGCGCCGGTGGCGTTCGTGATCATGCCGCTCTTCGCCCTGGCCAACGCGGGCGTGCGGCTCGATGCGGCGATGTTCGCGTCGGTGTCCTGGCGCGTGGTGCTTGGCGTCCTCCTCGGCCTGGTGGTCGGCAAGGCGGTCGGCATCACCCTCTTCTCGTGGGTCGCCGTGCGGTCGGGCTTCGCGTCGCGGCCGTCGGGCGTGACGTGGAGCTCGGTGCACGGCGTGGCGTGGCTGGCCGGCATCGGCTTCACGATGTCGCTGTTCGTCGCCGGGCTCGCATACGGCGCCGGGCCGATGCTCGACTCCGCGAAGGTCGGCGTCCTCGGGGCATCGCTGCTCGCCGGCGCCGTCGGCTACATGCTGCTGCGTCGTGGTAGTGTGGGTCCCCACCGACCCCCGGGTGTGGAACCCGACCGGCTCGTCGCGTTGGGAGCGGTCGAGGGGACGCCGGAGGTCGAGCGATACCGAGTGGGCAGGTAATCTCGCGCTGAGCTCGGCATGGACCCTGCGTTGGGGCGTCCACCGGCCTATAATCCGGGGGACGCCCCGTTATCCGGCCAGCCGCTTCCCCAGCTCCCCGAGTGCCATTGCCTGCTATTCGACGACCGGCACGCCGCCCCGCGCGCCGGATTCCCCCCGGGTCCCGACGCCGGGACGACATCGGCGCCGCGATGCGCTTCGAGGATTGCATCGCACCGTCGGCGGTGCGCCGGTGACTACCGCGAACAACCTCCCGCAGGAGGTCACCACCCTCCTGCACCGCGCACTTCCCTCGATGGTCCACATCGAGCTGCTCCTGCTGCTCTTCCGCACGGGGCCGCGCGCGTGGTCCACCCACGAGCTGGCGGTCGAGTTGCGGTCGAGTCCCGACCTCGTCACGGCGGCAATGGCGGACCTCGAGACGTCGCGCCTCGCCGAGCAGGAGCCAGGCACCACGCCACCGAAGCACCGGTTCGATGCCGGTGAGGCGACCGCGATCCAGGCCGTGGCGATGCTGCAGACCATCTATGACCGGAGACCCGTGACCCTCATCAAGGCGCTGTACAAGAGGCCGCCCGCCAGCGTCACGGCGTTCGCCGACGCCTTCCGCCTGCGCTCGGACAGCTGACATGGTGCTCGTCATCTACGTCCTGTGCGCCATCGCCAGCCTCGTCTGCGCGGTGCTCCTCTGGCGCGGCTATCGTGCGTCGGGCGCACGCCTGCTGCACTGGAGTGCCCTCTGCTTCCTGGGCCTCTTCCTGAACAACCTGCTCCTCGTCGTCGATACGCACGTCGTGGCGAGGGTGGACCTCGCACTCTACCGAATGCTGCCGGCCCTCATTGGGGCGCTCCTGCTCGTGTACGGCCTCGTCTGGGATACGGAATGACGATGGGTCCCGAGCTCAGGGCCACGCTGCTCATCGCCGCGTCGGGCGCGCTGACCATGCTGTACGCGATCATCGCGCTGTACTTCTACAAGTTCCGCTCGCGCAGCGGCGACCGCCTGTTCACCCTCTTCGCGACGGCGTTCCTCATCCTGTCCGGACAGCGGCTGGTGCTCACCGTCGCACGCGAATGGGGCGAGCACTCCGCCTGGCTGTACGGCATGCGCCTGCTCGCCTTCGTCATCATCGTCTATGCGATCATCGACAAGAATCGCGCGATGCCGAGGCGCGAGACGATCGATTGAGGCGGCTGGGCAGCACGACATGCTGCGCCGGCCGAGCGGGATGATCGCCCGCCACGGCACGACGCGCCGACTGGTCGCTGCGCAAGCCGCCGCGGTTGGCCTCACCCTCCTGGCGGGTGCCGAACTTCAGGCCCAGGTCCCCGCCGACAGTGCGCAGCGCGACAGCGCGGCCGTGCTTGCCCCGGTGCGCGTGGAGGCATCGCGGATTGCTGGCGCGCGGAGCACCGCCCCGTATGCGTCGTCGGTGCGC
>JACDHQ010000266.1 GCA_013820975.1 Gemmatimonadaceae bacterium | reverse complement strand
GCAGATTCCCCTCGAGCGGCTGGGCACCCCGGCCGACATTGCGGGAACCGTCGCCTTCCTTGCGTCGGAGCACGCGTCGTACATCACGGGGCAGGTCTTCGTGGTGGACGGCGGGATGGTCATGTAGCGATCCGGCCCCCGTTGTGCGGCGGGCGTCGGGACACGTTTAGATTAGTCTGCTCAAAATCACACATACACCAATCAGGGGAACTCCACGATGGCTGACAATGCCCAGAAGGTGCGGGACATCATCGAGAAGGAGCTCGGCGTCGAGCGCGAGAAGCTGACCGACGACGCGAGCTTCATCGAGGACCTCGGCGCCGACAGCCTCGACATCGTCGAGCTGGTCATGGAGCTGGAGAAGGAGTTCAACATCGACATCCCGGACGAGGATGCCGAGAAGCTCCGCACGGTCGGCGACGCGATCGGGTATCTCAACGGGAAGATCGCGGGCTGATGAAGCGGCGGGTCGTCGTCACGGGGCTCGGTGCAATCACGCCACTCGGCAACGACGTGGCGACGACCTGGCGCGCAATGCTGGACGGCGTATCGGGCGCAGCGGACATCACGAAGTTCGACACCACGAACTTCCCGGTGCGGTTTGCCTGTGAAGTGAAGGGGTTCGATCCGCTGCGCGCGATGGAGCGGAAGGAAGCCAAGCGGGCCGACCCGTACACGCAGTACGCGGTCGCCGCGGCGGTGGAGGCGATGCAGGATGCCGGGCTCACCGACCAGTCCATGTACGATGTCGACCGCACCGGCGTGATCGTCGGGAGCGGGATCGGCGGGCTGAAGAGCTTCGAGGAACAGCACGACATCTACCGGGAGCGCGGGCAGAGCAAGATCTCCCCGTTCTTCATCCCGATGTTCATCGCGGACATCGCGTCGGGCGTCGTGTCGATGCGGTTCAATGCCCGCGGGCCCAACTATGCCACCGTTTCCGCCTGCGCCACGAGCGCGCATGCGATCGGCGATGCGTTTCGCACCATCCAGTACGGCGACGCCGACATTGTCATCACGGGTGGGGCGGAGGCGACGGTGACGCCGATGGCAATTGGTGGCTTCGCCAACATGACCGCGTTGTCGGAGCGGAACGACAGCCCGGCGACGGCGTCGCGGCCGTTCGATGCGACCCGCGACGGGTTCGTGATGGGGGAGGGCGCGGGCATCGTGATCCTCGAGGAGCTGGAGCATGCGCGCCGCCGCGGCGCCCGCATCTATGGCGAGGTGGTGGGATACCGGGCGACGGGGGACGCCTACCACCTCACCGGGCAGCTGCCCGAGCACGAGGGACTCCAGCGCGCAATGCGCGGCGCGATCGAGGATGCCGGCCTCTCGGCGTCTGATGTGGACTACGTCAACGCGCACGGCACGTCGACGCCGCTCAACGACTCCAACGAGGCCCGCGCCATCGCACTGGTGCTGGGGGACGCCGCCTCGCGCGTGAGCGTCTCGTCGACGAAGTCGATGACCGGCCACATGCTCGGCGCCGCGGGCGGCGTGGAGTTCATCGCCGCGACGCTGGCGATCCGCGACCAGGTCATCCCGCCGACGATCAACTTCGAGACTCCCGATCCCGAGTGCGGTGACCTCGACTTCACCCCGAACGTGGCGAAGCGCCGCGAGGTCCGCGTCGCGCTGAGCAACAGCGCCGGATTCGGCGGCCACAACGTGTCGCTCGCCGTCAAGCAGTTCACCGAGTAGGCGGCATCATGACCAGGGTCGGGATCGGCTACGATTCCCATCGTTTCGCCGCCGGGGGCCCGCTGGTCCTCGGCGGCCTTCGCATCGAGGCCGATGTGCACCTCGACGGCCATTCCGATGGGGACGCCGTGTGCCATGCGCTGACCGATGCCGTGCTGGGCGCCGCGGGGCTCGGCGACATCGGGGCCCTCTTCCCGGACACCGCGGCCGAGAATGCCGGCCGTGACTCCATCGAGATGCTCGGCCTCGCGCTCGAACGGGTGGCGGCGGAGGGGTGGCTCGTCGCGCAGGTGGACGTGGCCGTCATCAGCGAGCAGGTGAAGGTGGCGCCGCATCGCGAGGCGATGCGCAGCCGGCTCGCCGCCGCGCTGGGAGTGGACACCCGCGACGTGAGCGTGAAGGGGAAGACGAACGAGGGGATGGGCTGGATCGGGCGCGGCGAGGGGATCGCAGTGATCGCCATCGCCACGCTGAAGGGCCGCCTCACCCCCGCCTGACCCGTGCTGCAGCCGATCATGGACTGGCTGGTCGGCCTCCCCGGCGCGGCGATGTACGCCGTGCTCGGTCTCGTTGCGGCGATCGAGAACGTCTTCCCGCCGTTTCCGGCCGACATGGTCGTGGCCTTCGGCGGGTTCCTCGCGGCACGTGCCGACCGGTCGCTCCTTCTCACGTTCCTGGTCGTCTGGATCGGGAACGTTGGAGGCGCGATGCTCATGTACGCGCTCGGGCGCCGCTATGGCGCCGGACCGCTCATCGCGCGCATGGGCGGCGGCGATGCGGCGCGCGCCCAGGAACGGCTGCAGACGCTCTATGGCCGGTACGGGACGCTCGCCATCTTCGTCAGCCGGTTCCTTCCCGGCGTCCGCGGCTTCGTGCCGCCGCTGACCGGCGCCGCCCGGGTGCCCGCGCCACGCACGATCCTCGTGATGGCGCTGGCATCCGCGGTGTGGTACGGAGGGATCTGCTACCTGGCATATCGCATCGGCAACAACTGGGAGGCGCTGCGTGAAGCGGTGACGGATTCGGGAAGGTGGATCGGGATTGTGGCGATCTGCGTTGCCGCGGTTGGCGCCGCGCTCTGGTACCTGCACCGGCGCCGCGCGGTCCGATGATCCGCCCATCCGACCCGTTCCTGCTCGCCCCCTTCGGCGACTTCCTCACCCTGGAGCAGGGAGCGTCGCCCCGGACCAACGAGGCCTATCACCGGGACGTCGCACGCCTCGCCGAGTTTGCGACCCTACGGGCTGCTCCGGGGCCGCTCGACGTCACGGCACGCCTCCTCCGCGACTACGTGTACCACCTGAAGGACCTCGGCCTCTCCCCTGCATCGATTCGCCGGAACGTGTCTGCCATCCGCACCTACTTCAGGTTCCTGCTCGCCGACGGCATCGTCGTGCGCGATCCCACCGAGCGGCTCGAGACGCCGAAGCGGTGGCGGACGCTGCCTGATGTGCTGACCGCCACGGAGGTGGACCAGCTCCTCGCCGCGCCAACGCTCGATGATCCGCTGTACTTCCGCGACCGCGCGATGCTGGAGCTGGCCTACGGCGCGGGGTTGCGTGTGTCCGAGTGGATCACCCTTGCGGTGCGGGACGTGATGCTCGAGGAGGGGCTGCTGCGGGTGTTCGGGAAGGGGAGCAAGGAGCGGCTCGTGCCCATCGGGCGACAGGCGATCGGTGCGACGGCCGTCTACCTGCGCGAACTCAGGCCGAAGCTCGAGCGCGGGGCGGGGAAGGGGGTAGTGTTCCTGAACGCCCGGGGGACGCCGCTCACCCGGATGGGTGCGTGGAAGATCCTGAAGCGGTATGTCGAGCGGGCCGGCATAGTGAAGCATGTCTCGCCTCACACCCTGAGGCATTCGTTCGCGACCCACCTGCTCGAGGGCGGCGCCGACCTTCGCGCGGTGCAGGAAATGCTCGGTCACGTCGATATATCCACGACACAGATCTACACGCACGTCGATCGGGAATACCTGCGCAGCGTCCATCGGCAGTACCATCCGCGGAACTGAGCCTTCAGCTTTCAGCTATCGGCTATCAGCTATCAGCCAGCAAGGACTCCCGGCCGCGTCGCGGCCGGCCATATGGGAGACGCTGGTTGGGTTTTTCGCGCCCAGCAATCTGGGCGACGCCGGATGGTTCGGTCGCGCCGTTCTCGATGCAGTCAAACGCCGGCCGCAGGCCGGCCAGTCCGATTTAGCCGATAGCTGATAGCCGATAGCCGATAGCTTGAGTACAATGCTCCTCGTCATCGACAACTACGACTCGTTCACGTACAACCTTGTGCAGTATCTCGGTGAGCTCGGCGCCGAGGTGCTCGTGCGGCGCAACGACATGGTGACGGTCGACGACATCGGGCAGCTTCGACCCGATGCCATCGTGCTGTCACCCGGTCCGTGCGCTCCGGCACAGGCGGGAGTGACGGTCGAGGCGATCCGCCGGTGGGGGCCGCACATTCCCACGCTCGGGGTGTGCCTCGGTCACCAGGCGATCGGAGAGGCCTACGGCGGTCGGGTCGTGCGGGCGAGCCAGGCGATGCATGGCAAGACATCCACGATCGCGCACGATGGGTCCGGCCTGTTCGCCGGGCTGGCTTCCCCATTGCCTGTGATGCGGTACCATTCGCTGGTCATCGAGCACGCGTCGATGCCACCGGTCCTGCGGATCGTCGCTGCGTCTACCGACGATCCCGGAGAGATTCACGCGGTGCAGCAC
>JACDHQ010000265.1 GCA_013820975.1 Gemmatimonadaceae bacterium | reverse complement strand
GCCGCGGTGCTCGCAGCGCTGGTCACCGCGGGCGCGCGTCCGGCGGAACCCGGGGAGTTCACCCGCCGCGCAGTGCTCAACGGGCAGGTCGACCTGCTGCAGGCCGAGGCGATCGGGGACCTCATCGATGCGCGGTCGCAGCGGGCCCGTCGCGCGGCGATCGACCAGCTCGACGGCGGGCTGTCGCGGCGCGTGCTCGCACTTCGGGACGCGCTGATCACGCTCGAGGCGCTGATCGCGTACGACATCGACTTTCCTGAGGAGGATGATGGTCCGGTGCCGCGCGACCGCATCCTGCATGCGGCCGACGACGCCCAAGCGCAGCTCGAGGCACTGCTCGCGACCGCGCGGGCGGGCGAACTGGTGCGCGAGGGGGCACTGGTGGTCATCGCCGGCGCGCCGAATGCCGGCAAGTCGTCGCTCTTCAATGCCCTGCTCGGCCGCCGCCGCGCGATCGTGACCGACGTGCCGGGTACCACGCGCGATGCGCTCGAGGCGGTGCTCGATGCGGGACGGTGGCCGCTGCGGCTCGTCGACACGGCCGGATTGCGGCAGACCGACGACCTCGTCGAGCAACTCGGCGTCGAGGTCAGTACAGACTACCTCGGCCAGGCCGACATCGTGCTCGCCTGCGGGGAATCGGACGATGCGGTGGCGCACGTGGTGAACGTCGTGACGCCGATGACGAAGGGCGTCGTCGTTCCCGTCAGGACGAAGGACGATGTCGATGCCAGCGATGCCGGCGATGCCAGCGATGCCAGCGATGCCAGCGCATCATCGGGGTCAGACTCGGCCGGGGATGCGTCACCGGCCGCCGTCAGCACGAGTGCCGAGCGGGGAACGGGGCTCGGCGAGCTGGTTGCCGCGATCGAACAGGTGCTCGACTCGACGAGTGGCGGCGTGCCTCCCGATACTCCGCTGCTCACGCACCTCCGTCACCGGCAGGCGATCGATCGAGCGCGTGGCGAGGTTGCCGCGTTTCGCGAGGGCTGGGCAAGCGGCGCGCTGCCCGCGCCGGTTGCAGCAGTCCACCTGCGCGAGGGCGTGCACGTGCTCGAGGAGCTTGTGGGGGCAGTGGACGTCGAGGACGTGCTTTCGAGGGTGTTCTCGTCGTTCTGTATAGGGAAATAGCGGCTATCAGCTATCAGCTATCGGCTATCAGCTTGTTCGGAACGCCTGCGGCTGGGCATGTGATGATACCGGCTATCAGCTATCAGCTATCGGCTATCAGCTTGTTTGGAACGCCTGCGGCGGGGCATGTGATGATACCGGCTATCAGCTATCAGCTATCGGCTATCAGCTTGTTTGGAACGCCTGCGGCGGGGCATGTGATGACACCGGCTATCGGCGGCGCCTGACTACCGGGCGAGAACGGCCTCGACCCAGCGGGGGTACCGCTTCTGCGCACCCCAGACTCCGCCGGCGACTCCGCCGATGACGAATCCGAGCGTAGCGCCGGACACCCCGCCAACGACACCATCGATGGCACTGCCGCCTTCACATGAGGTGCCGCATTCGGCGAGGACTCCAGCGTAGCCGCCGACGATCGTGCCGACGGCGGCACCGGCGACGGCCAGGAGGGCAATCCGGGGGGCCGAGCGGCGGGTGCCGTGCTGGACGTCGGTCCGGAGCACGCTCGACCGCGCGATGCGCGCGGAATCGGCGCCGAACTGGACGAGGGCGGAATCGTTCGCGACGCGGACGAGGCGGCCGGTGTACTCAAACTGCGCCGTGCGGAGCCGGACCAGGTCACCAGGCTGCGCGACGACGGCAGATGGATTCGCAACCTGGGATGCGGCTGCGGAGGGAACGGCGAGCGCGATGGCGACTGCGGCCATCGCGGCGGCGCCCCGGACGAACCGGGAGCGCCACGCGCGATCAGGCACGCCGGTTACCGGCGGGCTGCTGCCTTGCGAGCGCCGACCTTGCGGCCGGCCTTCTTGCGCGCCGACTTCGCCGAGCGCTTCGCGGCGCCGACCTTGCGGCCGGCCTTCTTGCGCGCCGACTTCACCGAGCGCTTCACGGAGCGCTTCGCTGCGCCGACCTTGCGGCCGACCTTCCGGCGCGTCGACTTCGCGGCGCGCTTCGCACCGGCCTTCTTCGCGCCAGCCTTGCGGGTCGCCTTCTTCGCCGAGCGCTTCGCGCCAGCCTTCCG
Source organism: Gemmatimonadaceae bacterium (assembly GCA_013820975.1). GTDB lineage: Bacteria > Gemmatimonadota > Gemmatimonadetes > Gemmatimonadales > Gemmatimonadaceae > JACDHQ01. The sequence goes on along the minus strand of JACDHQ010000265.1, from coordinate 2,285 downwards.
TGCGCCCGCCTTGCGGGTCGACTTCTTCGCTGCGCGCTTCGTGCCCGACTTGCGGGTCGAGCTGCGCTTCTTCGCAGCAGACTTACGTGCGGCCATCGCTGTTCCTCCGGAATCTCGTTTCGTTGAACTGCCGGGAACTGCGGCGCGGTCGTCGCTCCAGGCGTACGGTCCCGCGCTGTGCCCTTGTGACGCATGGTGCATGGCGAACGCAACGGATACTCGGCTATCAGCTATCAGCTATCGGCTGGGTCAGAACGCCTGCGGCGGGCATGAGAAGACAGCGGCTAACAGCTATCGGATGGTTCGGAACGTCTGCGGCGGGCGTGGGGGAACGACGCCGACCCCGGCACTGTCGTGAACACCAAAGGAAGAGCGCCGGCACCGCGAAGCGGTCCGGCGCTCAGTCCTTTCAAGCTGATAGCTGATAGCCGATAGCCGATAGCTATGCAGAAGCCACCGCCGCGCGCGCGATGGCGCTCACCTCATCCGCGCTGGCTCGTACCGCCCAGGCAAGTCCGCGCTCCTGCACCGCGGCATCGACCATGCGCGCGCCGATGAAGTAGCCGCACCGGTCGGGGAGGACGTAGCGCCCCTCGACGGTGCGCGCCTCGTCACTCATCCCTCCCGAGAGGTAGCGCAGGCGGAGGCCGAGTCCCGAGTGGTCGAGGTCTTCCATGACGGCGCGCGCGATGACCTGCTCGAGCTCGCGAACGCGCGCGAACTGGCGGCGCGCGTAGCCGAAGTACTCCCAGGCGGCGTGGCCGGGGCTCACCGTCTGCGACACCTGCACGGCGAGGCCCTCGTTGACCAGCAGCTCCCGAAGCGAGGCACGGCGGCCGGTTTCCCAGTACGAGTAGTAGCCACCGGATGCACTCACCAGGTCGCGCATCGCGCTGCGGCTGGTGGGGGAGGTGTACCGGACGGCGTGCGCGAACTCGTGTCCGAGCCAGAGGGGCACGATCTCGGGCTCGAGGCCGAGCCCCTGGGTGGTGGGATTCGTCGCACCGGTGAAGTGCTCGAGGCACACGAACGCAGTGCCCCGTCCGTTGACGACGAGCTCGCCGGCATTCGCCGCTCCGACCCCAACCATGAGCACGACATCCACATCCACGTCCGCGGCCAGTAGCTCCCGGCACTTCAGCTCGGTGGTGCGGGCGAGGGTAACTACGTCGACCCGGTCGAGCATCGCGTTGAGGTCGGCATAGTCCGCCTGCATCGCGCTCTGGATCACGTCGTCGAAGTGCGGCCCATCGGGGTCCACGACGTAGTTGTGCCAGTAGGCGTGGAGGAGCGCCTGGTGCTGCTCGACATAGCGGTAGTACGCGCTGACCCGATCGCGGCTCGCGAGGACGGCGAGGAAGTCGGGGACCAGGTTGATCAGCATTCGGTCGGGCGCGGGTGAGCAGCGCGAGGCGCCGGCGCGGGGCGGGGAGGTAATAAACATGCAGCCGCCGACGGACGCGGAAGGATAGTGAGCCACGGCAACCCGAACAAGACAGGGTTGTCCCTGACGATTCCCGGCACATGGCACGGATATTCCCTTCTACCGGCTCAGCAGACACCTGTAGGACGCCGGAGACGGATAAATGACCACCCTGCAATCCATCGAACTGCGCTGTCCCGTATGCGAATCGGCCTTCCGGTCGCAAGCGGTCGTTTCGACGAACTCGTTCGGCGGCAAGCGGACGGACTTCCACGAGCGCGCGGCGGGAACCCAGCCGCTGCCCTACCTGATCCACACCTGTGCGGGATGCGGCTACTCGGGCGCGGAGCGCGACTTCACCGAGGAAGCTGACGTGTCGCCGGTGCTGAAGGAACGGGTGATGAGCGAACTCGCCCCGGTCGCCATGACGGGTGCGCTGACGGGATCGGAGAAGTACGAGGCCGCGGCGAAGGTCGCCGAGTGGCAGAGCCTCGAGCCGCGTCATGTTGCCGACCTGCTCCTGCGCGCCGCGTGGTGCTGCGTGGACGAAGGCGACATCGAGGCGGAGCGTTACTTCCGGCGCAAGGCGGCGTGGAAGTTCGAGGAATCACTCGAGTCGTACGACGGTGTGCAGCGCGAGGAGCGCGCGGTGCTCACGTACCTCGTCGGGGAGCTCTGGCGCCGGACCGGCGACACCGCAAAGGCGCGCACCTGGTTCGACCGGGTGGACCAGGAGGTGGACGACCTCCATGGGCAGCAGTGGGTGATCGACGCCGCGCGCCAGCAGCGCGAATGCCCGCGGGAGTGGTTTGGATAAGCTATCGGCTATCGGCTATCAGCTATCGGCTAATAAGGACTGAGC
>JACDHQ010000264.1 GCA_013820975.1 Gemmatimonadaceae bacterium | reverse complement strand
GCAACGTGGATGGGCGGTTCCTGGTGTCGTACGAGACGGGCGACGACCACTTCGACATGTCCGAGGGATACAGCGGTCGCCTGCAGTACCTCATCGCCTATCAGGACACCGTGCTGACGCCGCGCGCCAACGCCGGCTCGCCATCCAGCGATCCGCAGGGCATCGAGAACGACGGATGCAACGGGTCCGGATGCACCCTGGGCCACAACTCGACGCCGTTCACCCTCCCGATCGTGGCCAACTTCACCATCGTGGGGACGGGCAAGACCGCCCTGAGCGCGTCGGGCGGCGGTATCGGCCTCATGCTGCGCCGCGGCACCGGCGGGCACTACGTGAACGGGATCGTGGCGCGCTACCCGCGGGCCGGCGTCGCCCTCCGCGACTCGTCGACGTTCGCCCGCGCCAACAGCGCGGCGACGCCCGACCTCGCCACCTCGGACCTCGCGATCCGCAACGTGCTCTTCGTGGACAACGCCAACCTGTTCGAGACCGGCAGCGGGCGCTTCGCGTTCGACGCGGCATCAAACACCCTCGTGACGTCCGCGGCCACGACGGCCTCGGTGTTCACCGCGTTTCCGGCCGATGCAACCGCGTCCACGTCGGTATCCGCGTTCGACTGGACCCCGTCGGCGGGATCGGCCGCGCTCTCCGGCGGCCTGGCGGCATTCACCGGGCGCCTCCAGACGCGCGCGGGCACGGTCGTGACCGGCACGAGCTTCGTCGGTGCCGCGCCGCCGGTCGGCTCGCCGAATGCCCGCTGGTGGGCGGGCTGGACCACCTACGCGCAACAGTGACCTGACCATCATTTCTCGCATGCATGACGAACGGCCGGTGCACATCTGCGCCGGCCGTTCGCTTGCAGAACGGGAGCCTTCATGAATCACCCCGCCCCGATCCGCGGTGGCGCACATCCGGCGCGCCGCCTCGCCATGCGCCTCGCCTTCGCCGCGTGCATCACGGCGCTCGGGGCCTGTGACCGCCCCGCCGAGATGGCGCGTGCAGACAGCATCCGGGCCGACTCCATCGCCGCGGCCGACACGTCCTACCGCCTGCGTCCCGGCTACATCATCGACAGCATCCTCCCGGTGGAAGAGGAGCTGCGCAGTTTCCGCGCGGGCCTGCGCGAGCCGGCGCGGTTGAGTGGCGGCGCCGATTCGCGGGAGGAGCTCGTGCGTCGGTTCATCGACAGGCTTGCCGCTCGCGATACTGCGGCGCTGGCGGCGATGGCGCTGACGCGCGCCGAGTTCGCGTCCCTCATTTATCCGTCGTCCCGGTACACCAGGCCACCGTACCGAACGCCAGCGGGCCTGCTGTGGATGCGCATCGCGCGGCGCCGCGATGCCGGACTCACCCGCCTGCTCCGGGCCGACCAGCCCGCCCTGCGCTACGTAGATCACCGGTGCGCCGCCACGCCCGAGGTCGAGGGCCAGACCCGACTGTGGCGCGAGTGCGTCGTCCGGGCGACCCGACGTGCCGGCGATACCCTCAGCAGCCGACTGTTCGGGGTCATCGTGGAGCGCGACGGGCACTTCAAGTTCACGGACTTCGACAACTCGCTCTGACGCGGACGTCGTAGTCCTACCCCCGGTCCGGTCGTCCCACGACCACACCGGCGCTGATGTCCGCCCGACCGTGCGCGGCGGCCCGGGGCTCGCAGTAGTGCAGGGCGGTCACTACCAGGGTACCGGAGGTACATTCCCGCCATGCGCCAGCCCGCTCGTCCTGCCCGCCGCACCCCGACCCGCAGCCGCCCGGGGGATGGGTCGGTGCGTATCGCCGCCGTCGACATCGGGTCCAATTCGATCCGCCAGATCGTGGCCGACGTCTCGCCGGAGGGCGCAATCCGGATCGTCGACGAGATGAAGTCGATGCCGCGCCTTGGCACAGGCGTGATGGAAACCGGCGTGCTTGCCGCCGATGCGATGGACCGTGCGGTGGCCGCCCTCGGGCGCATGTCGATGCTGGCGCGCCAGCTCGGCGCCCAGCGGGTGGAGGTCGTTGCGACCAGCGCGGTGCGCGACGCCACGAACGGCTCGGCGTTCCTCGCGCGCGTGCGGCGGGAGACCGGGTTGCAGGCGCGCGTGATCGACGGGGCAGAAGAGGCCCGGCTCTCGTTCCGGAGCGCGCTGGCGCACTTCGACCTCGGCACGGGGCGCACGGTGGTGATGGACATCGGGGGTGGTTCGCTGGAGCTGGCGGCGGCAGCCGGCGGCGCCATCGATCATCTCGCGTCGCTGCCGCTGGGCGCCCTCCGCCTCACCGAGACCGTGCTGCGCGATGGCATCGACGCCCGGTCCGTCCGGGCATTGCGCAAGCACGTGCGCGCCCTGCTCAAGCCGGAACTGTCGCGGGACTGGCACGGCTCGCGGCTCATCGGATCGGGGGGCACCTTCACCAACCTCGCGGCGGTCTTCCTCGCCCGCGAGGGCGTGACGACCGCGCGGAACGTGCACGGCACCGACGTGCCGCGGCGCGACCTCGAGCACGTGCTCGAGTGGCTGGCGGCGATGACGAGCGACGAGCGTCGCGACGTGCCGGGGCTCAACCCCGAACGGGCCGACATCATCGTGGCCGGGCTCGCGGTGGCAGCAGAGGTGATGGCCCGGCTTGAATGCCGCGCGCTCGAGGTCTCGCGGTACGGCATCCGTGAGGGAATCCTGCTGGAGGCGGCCCGGGTCGTCCCGACGATTGCAGACACCGGGGAAGCGCGCGCGCGCTCCGTGGAGGATCTCGCCACGCGCTGCGGCTTCGAGGAGCGCCATGCGCGGATCGTCCAGGCGCATGCCCTCGTGCTGTTCGACCGGCTCGGCAAGCGGCTCGGCCTCACCTCCGACGACCGACGGCTGATGGCCGATGCCGCGCTGCTGCACGACGTCGGGTACCACATCAGCTTCGACAGGCACCACAAGCATTCCTACCACCTGATCGTGCATGCCGAGCTGCTCGGCATCACGCCGACCGACCAGGTGATGATCGCGAACGTGGCGCGGTATCACCGGGGTGCCGTGCCGAAAAAGAAGCACTCGGGGTACGGCACCCTCGACAGGGCGCTGCGGTCGCGGATCAGGGGAATGGCGGCACTGCTCCGAATCGCCGACGGGTTCGATCGCGGCCACGTCGGCGCGGTGAAGTCCCTCGCCGTGCGGGTCGTACGCCGCGGGGCCGATCCGGTCCTGCGCATCACCCCGGTGGCGGCACGCAGCGGCGACGCAATGCGGCTCGAGATCTGGGGAGCGATTCGCAAGGCCACGCTGCTTGCCGACGTGCTGAAGATGCCTGTGCAGATCGTGGCGCCTGACGGCAACGTGGTGTCGACCGACGCAGTGGACAGCGCGGAGCTGGCCACCGCCAGCTGAACAGCGCCACGGCCTGGCGCCTCAGCGCCGGGCTACAGTCGGTCACGCCATGACACCCGATCCCCACGGATCATGCAGGAGCAGATCGTGAATCCCGGGTCCGGTTCCGTCGGGATTCCGCTGCCTCCACGTCCCGCCGGCTTCGAGCTCCCAGCCCTGGCGGTCGTCGGCCAGACATGCCTCGATGAGGGTATGCAGCCTGGAGTGAAGCTCGGCGCCTGCCACTGGAGTCACCGCCTCCACCCGCCGGTCGAAGTTGCGCGGCATCCAGTCCGCGGAGCCGATGTAGTACTCGGGTGCGCCATCGTTCGCGAAGTGCATCAGGCGGGAGTGCTCCAGAAAGCGTCCCACGAGGCTGAGGACCCGGATCCGGTCGCTGACGCCGGGAATGCCCGGTCGGAGGCAGCAGATGCCCCGCACGATCAGGTCGATGTCGACCCCGGCCTGCGATGCCGCGTACAACGCACCGATCACCTCGGCGTCGACGAGCGCATTCATCTTGCCGACGATCCGCGCCGGGCGGCCATTGCGCGCGTGGGCGGCCTCGCGCTCGATGAGCTCCAGGATCCGGCTCCGCAGGGAGTGCGGCGCGACGAGCAGCCGGCGGTAGCGCTGCTTGCGCGAGAACCCCGTCAGCGAGTTGAACAGGTCACTCACATCCGCGCCGATCGCCGGGTCGCATGTCAGCAGCCCGACATCGGTGTAGAGCCTCGCGGTCTTGGAGTTGTAGTTCCCGGAGCCAATGTGGACGTAGCGGCGAATGCCATCTGCTTCGCGCCGCACGATCAGGGCGGTCTTCGTGTGCGTCTTGAGATCGAGCGCGCCGTAGGCGACGTGGACACCAAAGCTCTCGAGCTGGCGCGCCCACTGGATGTTGTTGACTTCGTCGAAGCGGGCCTTGAGCTCGACGAGGACGGCAACCTGCTTGCCGCGCTGGGCGGCTTCCGCGAGCGCCTGCACGATGGCGGTGTCCCCGCTCGTCCGATACAGGGTCAGCTTGATCGCGAGCACGCTTTCATCTTCCGCCGCCGTCTCGAGAAACCGTTCAACGGTGGCGGGGAAGGAATCAAAGGGGTGGTGCAGCAGAATGTCGCC
>JACDHQ010000263.1 GCA_013820975.1 Gemmatimonadaceae bacterium | reverse complement strand
AGGGTGTCGAGTCGGGCATTGTCGCGAAGGTTCACGAAGAGCTGGGTGGCGCGGGAGTCACGCCCTCCCCTGGCAAAGGAAACGGTGCCGCGACCATTGGTCGCCCGCACGGAATCGTCGGGAATCGACCGTTCCTTCCAGATGGCCGCGACGGCGGGATCGGCCGGGAGGCCGAATTGTGCGACGAAGCCGGGAATCACTCGGAAGAAGCGCGTGTCGTCGTAGAAGCCGTTCGCGACGAGGGAGTGGAAGCGGTCCACCCCGTGTGGCGACCAGTCGCGGCGGGCCAACACGGTGAAGACGCCCCGGGACGTCTCGAAGTCCACGGTGAAGCTGTCGGGCGCCGGGGCGACCACCGCCGCGGGGCGCGGCTCCAGGAGCGGATGCGGTCGGGCGCAGGCGGCAACTGCAACGAGGGCGACGCCGAAGGCGGCGAGGGAGGACAGGGGGGTCATGGGTCGCTGGTGGAGAGTGCAACGCAGTGCGCCGGAAGCTACCGACGCCTTACGCCGGCGGTGGCACGACGGCGGGCGTGAGTCGCATCCGCAGGCTGTCGAGCTCGCGATGCCAGCCGGATTCATCTGCCCGCTGCGACCAGAGCTCGGCGAGGCCCGACGACGTACCGATGAAGTCGAGCGCCCGAGTCGCCAGGATGAGGGTGGCTTCGTCCGGCGGCTCGCGCTGTTCGCGGCACCAGCGAGTGGCGCGGTGGGGCAGTGAGGGGTGCGGCTGGCCCGCGGCTGCGGCGACGAGTTCCACCGCGGCGAGCACCAGCCCCGCCTGGCGTGCATCGAGCGCGGGGTCGGGTGCCGCGATGGCGGCATGCATCGCCTGGCGGAGCGGTTGCAACCCCTCCGAAGGATCGAGCCGCGCCAGCCAGTCGAGCGCCTCATCGTTCGCGAATCCGTCGTCGTCCCAGATGCCCATGCGCAACGGTACGCAACATAACGCGCAGGATCAAACCGACCTGCGTGCCGGTATCGGTGCCGTGGCTGCGGTGCCGTGGCTGCGGTGCCGTGGCTGCGGTGCCGTCGCTCGGCATGAGGGGCCCATGGACCGGCCGACCCGGTCACTCCATCCGGCTACCCCTCGGTGTACCCCCGCTGCACGAGGAACCGCGCGATCGCGACGCGAGCCTGCACGACCTCGAGCGACATCGGCCGCGCGCCGATACGGACCAGGATGCCCTCCCCTGTGCCCGCGGCGACGACGATCGCATCGGTCGTCGTGCACACCGTGGTCGCCGACTCGGGCCGTTGCCCGGCCCGACCCGAGAGCTGCAGGACCTGCGGGGGCGTCGCCCCATTGCCGTCACCGCCCGCGCCATGGCCGAGGGGCGGCTCCTCGACCCAGGTCTCGCCCGTGAACAGCACTACATCATTGCGCCCGGCGGCCAGGTCGCCCGCCTCGAGTTCCTGGGTCCCATCGCCTCGGGGCTCCTCGGCGGTGTCGCCGCCGGCATCGGTCACGACGTCGGCGCGGATGCGCTGTGCCTCCAGTACGGATTCCACGTCCTCACGCTCGACTGACAGGCGCACGACGGCCTCGGCGGTACGCACGACAAACGACCGGGCGTGGAGCGTCGCTGCCACCCAGGGGGCCTTGAGCAGGCGCAGGGCTTCGATGGTCGCATCGGTCGCCTGGAATCGATATTCGCGCATCGGCGAAATATGGGCGCCTCCATGCGAAGCGAGCGCCGAGGGTCCATCCGCGGACCCTGGGCACGGGTTCTGCCCCGCTCATCACGGTTGCATCACGTGCCGAGCCCATGAGGCGGCACCGGCGCTCGCCCGCTGGACGATCACCCCTCCGCCAGGCAGATTGCGCGCATGACGACCCCCAATCAGGAATACGAGACGCTCGCCAAGGTCGAGGTGCTCGCCGACCTCGAACAGGTCGTGCACGACATGATGGTCGCGCACGAGGCCAAGCGAATCCTGTGGTTCCCGAGCGAGCTGCTTGCTCCGGCGCCCGATACCGATCCCGATCACTACGTGGCGATGCTGCGGGAGCGTGCCGAGGGGATCAGCCTCCCGGCGCGCGTGGCGCTCGCGCTGAACCTGCTCACCGAGGAAGGGCTGCCGCACTTCCATCGCCTGCTCGCCGCGTACCTCGGCGGCGACAGCTTCTGGTCGAAGTGGACGAACCTGTGGACCGCGGAGGAAGACCGGCACGGCGCCGTGCTGCACGACTACACGCGCGACAGCCGCATCCTCGACAATCCGGTGCTCGAGCGCATGCAGTTCGAGTACCTGCGCGCGGGCTTCGAGCCGGCCTGGGACAAGGATCCCTACCGCGTGTTCGTGTACACGACGCTGCAGGAGCGCGCGACGCAGGTGAGCCACGCGAACACCGGCAAGGTGTGCGCGGAGTACGAGCCGCTCATCGGCGAGGTGCTCTCGAACGTCGCGAAGGAGGAGGCGCGCCACTACGTCTTCTACCGCGGCATCTTCAAGGAAGTGCTCAAGCGCGACCCGAACCGCGCGCTCGCCTCGGCGGCCGAGGTGATGCCGTCCATCGACATGCCCGGCATCAACATGCCACACTTCCGGGACATGGCCGACGTCATCCGCCGCGCCGGGATCTACGGCCCGCGCGAATACCTGAAGATCGTCGAGGAGCAGATCAAGTTCTGGGCGATCGACACCGTCGAGGGACTCGACGAAGTGGGCAAGGCTGCGCAGGAGAAGATCCTCGGCATCCCGAAGCGCCTCGAGCGCATCGCGGACGTGATGGAGACCCGTAGCCGCGCGAAGACGTTCTCCTTCAACGTGGCATTCGCGCGCGAGTTTTCGATGTGAGCTAGCTGGCCAGGCCGCGCTTCCGCATCAGCGCCGTGATGCTCGCATCGCGGCCGCGGAAGGCGCGGTACGCCTCGGCGGGTTCCTTCGTGTTGCCGGCGCTGAGCACATGCCGGTGGAGCCGCGCGGCGACATCGCGGTCGAAGAGTCCCGTGCCTTCGCGGAAGGCGTCGAGCGCATCGGCGGTCAGGACATCCGCCCACAGGTAGCTGTAGTAGCCTGCGGAATAGCCATCGCTGGCAAAGATGTGCAGGAAGTGCGGGGGTCGGTGGCGCATGTCCACCTCCGGCGGCATGCCGAGCCCGTCGAGCAGCTCACGGGCGAACGCCTCGGGATCGCCCACGCCGCCAGCGGCGAGGTGTACGCGCATGTCATAGAGCGCACTCGAGAGATATTCGGTGGTCTCGAATCCCTGGTTGAAGGTCGCGGCGCGCGCGATCCGTTGCACCAGCTCCCGTGGGATCACGTCCCCGCTCTCGTGGTGCCGCGCGAAGCGGTCGAGTACCGCGGGATCGGACAGCCAGTCCTCGAGGATCTGCGACGGAAACTCCACGAAGTCGCGTACGACGCTGGTGCCCGACAACGACGGATACGTCACGTCGGAACAGAGGCCGTGAAGGGCGTGCCCGAACTCGTGGAAGAGCGTGTTGGCATCGTCCCAGCTGATGAGCGCGGGTTCGCCCGCGATGGGCGGGACGAAATTGGCGTTGTTGGAGACGATGGTGGTGACCGTCCCGTCCACACGCCCCTGATGGCGGTACACACTCATCCACGCGCCGGATCGCTTGCCGGGACGGACGTAGGGATCGAAGTACCAGAGCCCGATCTCGCGACCCGCCTCGCGATCAGCGACCTGCCATACCCTGACGTCGGGATGACAGACCGGCACGTCGGCGACCGGAGTGAACTGCATGCCGAACAGCTCGCCGGCAACCCAGAACATCGCTTCGCGCAGCTGCGTGAGCTGCAGGTAGGGCCGCACCGCCGCCTGGTCGAGGTCGAAGCGCGCGCGGCGGACCTTCTCGGCGTAGAACCGATAATCCCAGGGGGCGATCGAGACCCCCTGCGCGTCGGCGTCGGCGACGTCCTGCATCGCAGCGACCTCCTCGCGGACGCGGGCCACGGCGGGGCCCCACACCTGTTCCATGAGTCCGAGCGCCCGCTCCGGCGTCCCCGCCATCGTGTTCTCGAGTCGCCAGTGCGCGTGGGTTGCGTAGCCCAGCAGGCGTGCGCGCTCGGTGCGCAGCGCGAGGATCTCGGCGATGATACCATCGTTGCGCGTCTCGGGGTTCGCGGCACCGCGTCCAACGAACAGCCGCCATGCGCGCTCGCGCTGCTCACGATCCTCGGCGGTCGTGAGGAAGGGATCCATCGCCGAGCGGGTGTTGGCGATCGCCCAGGCGCCCGCTTCGCCCGCCGCGGCGGCCGCCGCCGCCGCGGCATCGCGAAGGCGGCGCGACAGCCCGGCGAGCGCGCGCTCGTCACGGATCAGGAGCCGCTGTGCCGTCTCGTCCTGCAGGACGTTCTGCGAGAAGGTGGTGAACAGCGTCGCCAGCCGCTGGTTGATCGCCGAAAGGCGCTGCTTCGCCCCGGCGCCGAGCTGCGCGCCGGCCCGCGCAAACGTCGTGTGGTAGAACCACGCAAGGCGCTGCTGCTCGGGGGCGAGC
>JACDHQ010000262.1 GCA_013820975.1 Gemmatimonadaceae bacterium | reverse complement strand
CCTTACATCAGCGCCGGACCGAAGGTCCGGGGAAAGGGCCGACCGACAGGACGAACGGGACAGGAACCGGTCGATCGGAGGTACCGCTTATCGTGTATCGAGGCTCGGCGACGGCAGACCTGCCGTCCGACTGAACTAGGATGCAGCCTGAAGTAGGATGCAGGGGATGAAACACGTCACCTGCCTCCTCTTCGTCGCCGCCGCGTGTGTCCCCGAGGCGTACGCGCAACGTGTGACACGCGATATCCCGTACGCCACGGCGCACGAACGGCAGGTGCTCGATGTGCATGCGCCCGCGGGCGCGAACAACCTGCCTGTGGTTTTCTGGATTCACGGCGGCGGCTGGCAGACGGGGGACAAGAAGCTGGTGGCACTCAAGCCGAAGGCCTTCATGGACGCGGGCTTCGTCTTCGTGTCGATCAACCACCGCCTGCTGCCGACCGTGGACATGGGCACCCTCACCCGCGACGTGGCGAGCGCGCTCGGCTGGGTGCACAAGAACATCGCGGCGCACGGCGGTGACCCGGCCAGACTGCTGGTCATGGGCCACTCGTCGGGCGGACAGCTCGCCGCGCTGATGTGCACGGACGACCGCTACGCGAAAGCGGAGGGCTTCTCACTGACGATGATCAAGGGCTGCGTGCCCGTGGATGCCGACACCTTCGACATCCCCGCGATCATCGAGATGGCCGAAACGCGCGCCAGGGTGCACCATCTGCCGCTGCCGACCTATGGGCATCGCCAGAAGTTCGGCGATGACCCCGCGAAGCACCGCGACTTCTCCGCCGTCACGCACGTCGCGAGGGACAAGGGCATTCCTCCGTTCCTCATCCTGCACATCGCCGGCCATCCCGACACGGGCGCGCAGGCACGACGCCTGGCCGCCGTGCTCGAGGCAGCAGGGATTTCCGCCAAGGTCGTCGCCGGGCGCGAGACAACGCACACGAGCATCAACGACAACCTCGGCGCGGCAAATGATCCCGTGACGTCGGAATTGTTCGCGTTCGTCGCCGGAGCGCTCAAGCGGTAGCGCCGGAGGCGTCGGCGCTCAGGATATACGGCGCAGCGGCTGAACCGGCCCGCGGCTACCCACCCTCCTCCCGGTATGCGTCGCGAGAGGCACGCGCACCCGCCGCCCGCCGCGAGCCTCCCACTGGAGGTCCGCGCTGGCTGCCCTCCACGCACCAGACGGGGCAGGGCAGCTGCTATCAATGACCTTGGTGAAGAGTGTGGAGTGGGCTACCGCCGCGGCTCGGCTCCGGTAGACTGAACCCGTGGATAACGTCCCGGGCGATCAGAGCTTCGGCGCCCGCCTGCGCCAGCGGCGTGAAGAACGGCACATTCGTCTGATCGCCATCGCCGACCAGACCAAGATCAAGCTCTCGCTGCTCCAAGCGCTCGAACGAGACGACGTGTCGCACTGGCCGTCAGGCATTTTCCGCCGTGCCTACGTCCGCACCTACGCGCAGTTCATCGGTCTCGATCCCGACGTCGTCGTCCGTGAGTTCCTGGAGGCGCTCCCGACCCCGGGGACATCTTCGTGGCGACCACCGCCGCCGAGGCTGCGGCCGAGGAGGAGGCGGCAGCAAAGAATGCGGCGCCATCCGTGCGGCTTCGCACCATTGTCTACTCGGCGATTGGATCACTCAACAAGCTGCGTCGACCGGGTGCGGCTGAAGATCCGGCGCCCGCCGGCGCTCCACCGCGCGTCGTGGTACTGCCTGACCCTGTCGTCGCCCACGCTCCACAGCCAGCGGCGACTCCAATCCCGGTCGACCACGCGAACGACCCGACCGGTACTGCGGTTGATGCGCCACCGCCGCCAGACCGCGCGGCCGTGGGTAGCGAAGCGGTTGACCTCGAGCGCACCAAAGAAGTGACCGACGAGGCCACCCCAACGGAAACCCAGACCTCGCACGACGCAATCCTCGAGGCCCTCGCACATCTCTGCACCGAGCTTCGTCAAGTGGTGGACAGAAGCGAAGTCCAGCGGCTGCTGCAGAAGGCAGCCGGCGCCTTCGATGCCACAGGCCTGATTGTCTGGCTCTGGGAGCAGTCCTCTGAAGAATTGAGACTGGCGCTGGTGCACGGCTACTCCGACAAACTCCTAGCGCACCTGCCGACGGTCAAGCGGGACGCAGACGATGCAACCGCCGCGGCGTTTCGGTCGAAGACGACGTGTGAAGTTGCCAGTACGCCGCACACCAGCGGCGCCCTCATCGTCCCGTTGCTGATACCCGAAGGGTGCGCCGGTGTCCTCGCCGTGGAGCTGCAGCAGGGCATTCGGTCGACCGGTTCCTGTCGCGCAGCCGCGATTGTTCTCGCGGCCGCACTGACGCAGCTGGTGCATCGCTCACGACCCGCGGACCCGCGTGCGCATGAGCGTCGGCCACTGCCCGCCGCGTCGAAGTACAGGCCGCCCGTCGTCCCGCACCAATGACGCGCACCGCTTCTGCATCGCGCACTGACCGCCTCCACCATGACGCTCTGCACGCTCGGGCGCGGAGCCGGTGCCGACGGTCCCAACCACACGCTCCTCAACGTGCGCCCTTGTCGCGAAGACTCCCGAGCATGTTGTCGGTCACGAGCGTGCACGGCTCGCCCGCGTCAAGGATGAGGGGCGCGGCCGCGTTCTGCGTGCGGGAGTTGAACGGCGACGCATAGAAATCGGCGAAGTACATCAGGTGGCGCGGCTTCGATCACAGAATCCCCTGGGGGCCGTGGGGCCCGATCGGCGCGGTGTGCGCGGCAGCCATCGCAGTCAGCATGAAGCGCCGCGGGGCGCAGGAACTCGAGGGGGTAAGACCTCAGCGACGGCATCGCACCAGGGACGCACGGCGTGCGGGCTGGCCGCGTCGGAAGTAGTATGCTCGGGGATGCCCGGCAGGTCTTCATGTGTCTCCGCTTTTTTTGAGGACCGTTGGTTGCCATTGCAGCACCACGCTCTGATAGCGCTTTTGATTCTGGCCGCCGCGGGCGCCGGCCTTGCTGCTGCGGGCGGGCTCGACCGCGGCCGCCGCGAACCGGCTGTACCGGCGCAGCGAAACTCGGGCGCGGGCGTGCCCGTGTTTTCCGACATCACCGCATCGGCGGGTATCCGGTTCCGTCACCACGCATCCCGGACGTCCCAGAAGTACCTCATCGAGCCGATGGGCGCAGGGGTGGCATTCCTCGATTTCGACGGTGACGGCTGGCTCGATCTGTTCTTCGTCAATGCGGCGCGCCTGGGCGATCCGATGCCTGCAGGGGCGCGACCGGAGAAATCCGCTCCCCAGTACTGGAACCGCTTGTACAGGAACACCGGCGACGAGACCTTCGTCGATGTCACGGCATCGGCGGGCCTGAAGGGCAACGGCTACGGTATGGGTGCCGCTGTGGCGGATTTCGACAACGACGGCAGGCCGGACATCTACGTCACGAACGTCGGGGGGAACACCCTCTATCGCAACAATGGGGACGGCACGTTTGCCGATGTCACGGAGCGCGCCGGTGTGAGGGGCGAAGGGTGGTCCACCGGCGCGGCCTTCGTGGACTACGACCGCGACGGCTTTCTCGATCTGATGGTGGTACGGTACGTGGCGTGGAACTTCGACAATAACCCGTGGTGCGGCTCCGAACGCCGGAAGCTGAGGGACTACTGTCATCCGAATGCATTCAAGTCGGTAGCTCACGTGCTCTACCGCAACCTCGGCGACGGCCGGTTCGCCGACGTCAGCAAGCAGGCCGGAATCGCCACTCGTCCCGGAAAAGGGCTGGGTATCGCGATTCATGACTACAACCGCGACGGCTGGCCCGACATCGCCGTCGCAAATGATTCGGTAGCGCAGCAGCTCTTCCGCAACAACGGGAAAGGCGGCTTCGACGAGGTCGGGCTGGAATCGGGAGTGGCTTACAACGAACAGGGGCAGGCGTTCGCCGGCATGGGAATCGATTTCGACGACTACGACAACGATGGCGCGCCCGATCTGCTCGTCAATGCACTGTCGCTGCAGGGGTATGCGCTGTTCCGCAACATCCAGGGGCGTGATTTCGAGGACGTCTCGGAGCGGACGGGACTCTCGAGAGCAACCATGCCGCACAGCGGCTGGGGAATGAAGTTCCTCGATTACGACAACGACGGGTGGAAAGACATCTTCGTTGCCCAGGGGCACGTCCTGGACAGCATCTCGACAGATTTTCCAGCCATCCCGTACCGGCAGCCGTTATTGCTGCTGCGCAACGCGCGCGGCAGCTTCGCCGATGTGTCCGCACGGAGCGGGCCGGTGTTCGAGGCGCCTCGCGCGGCGCGCGGCGCCGCGTTCGGGGATTTCAACAGAGACGGCTCCGTGGACGTGGCGCTCACCAACAACGACGGCCCTGCTGCCCTGCTCCGCAACGAGGGTCGCGGGCAGAACTGGATCCAGGTAGACACCGTCGGAACGACGAGCAATCGCGATGGAATCGGTGCGCTCGTGCGGGTCGTCGGCGAATCCGGCATCGAGCAGTACCGGAT
>JACDHQ010000261.1 GCA_013820975.1 Gemmatimonadaceae bacterium | reverse complement strand
GATTGGAGGAGGACGCGGGGGCCGCACCGCCACCGCGCGCGGGCGCGCCTTCGCTGATTCGCTGATCGCGCTCACGGGCGGAACGGGAGCCGCCGCAGCGTCCGATACGCAGCATGTCCGGATCAACGGCCCGGTACTCCTCCCCCGGATGGTCCCGCTCGCCGTCGCGCTCGGCGGCGCGCCCGCCGTCGGCCGCACCTACGGCATTCCCGTGTTCGACCCCTTTGCGGCAGCGCAGCGCACGGCCTCGGTGCGGATCGCCGCCGAGTCGCTGTTCGTGTTGCACGACAGTGCAACCGTCGATCGGGCGACACGCCGCTGGGTGGGTGCGCTCCCCGACACGGTGCGGGCCTGGCAGGTGATCGACGATGCCGCGGGAGGCCATTCGGCCTGGGTGGATGCGCAGGGACGCACGGTGCTCGGCACGGAGTCGGGCGGCGTCACGCTCGTCCGGATGCCGTACGAGCTGGCCTTCGAGAACTGGCAGATCGAGCGGCGGCGCCGCGGCGACCTGGTGACCAACCCGGACGATGACATCGTCGAGTCGACGATATTCGCCGCGGATGTGCGCGTCGCCCGCGAGCTGGCGTCGATGCGACTGCGGCTGCGCGGCGCTGACCTGGCCCCGTTCGCCGTCGCGTCGCCCCGGCAGCAGCTGAATGGCGACACGGTCACGGTGACCGTCGATCAGGAGGCGCGTCTCACCGCCCGCTACCAGCTGGGCCGCCTCACGCGCGGACAGTCAGTCGAGGAGCGCGAGCAGTGGCAGCAGTACCTACGTGCCGAGGTGCAGGTCGAGACGATGGACCCGGACATCCGCGACCTCGCGGTGCGGATCCGCGCGGGGACCCGTGATCCTGCGGTCTTCGCCGAGGCCCTCACGCGGTGGGTGCACGACTCCATCGCGAAGCGGGTGAACGCCGGCACGCTGAGCGCGCGAGCAGTGCTCGAAACCCGTGCCGGCGACGTCAACGACCACACGCAGCTCTTCGTTGCCCTCGCGCGCTCGGGAAGCCTCCCGGCCCGCGTCGCCACGGGCCTCATCCACGTGCGGGGCAAGTTCCACTATCACTCCTGGCCCGAGGTCTACCTCGGCGACTGGGTTGCCGTCGATCCCACACTGGGCCAGTTCCCGGCCGACGCCGCTCACCTCCGGCTGCACGTCGGCGGATTCGATCGCCAGGCGGAACTGCTCCGCCTGATCAGCACACTCCAAATCGACGTCCTGGACACCCGATGATCCGGCTGACGAATCTCACGAAGCGCTACGGCTCGTTCACGGCGGTTGACGGCATCGACCTCGAGGTGCCGCGGGGAGAGCTGTTCGGCTTCCTCGGCCCCAACGGCGCCGGCAAGACGACGACGCTGCGCATGATCGCCGGCATCCTGCGCCCGACTGGCGGGACGGTGGAAATCGGCGGGGTGGACATCAGCCGCGATCCGATCGCTGCCAAGTCGAAGCTCGGCTTCATCCCGGACCGGCCCTTCATCTACGAGAAGCTGACCGGCGCCGAATTCCTGCGCTTCGTGGCGGGACTGTACAACCAGACGGGTCCCGCGGTGGAGCATCGCGCGAGGGAGCTGCTGGCGCTGTTCGACCTCGACCAGTGGGCGGACGAGCTGGTGGAAAGCTACAGCCACGGCATGCGGCAGAAGCTCATCATCTCGAGCGCCTTTGTGCACCGTCCCGAGGTGATCGTCGTGGACGAGCCGATGGTGGGGCTCGACCCGAAAGCCGCGCGCATCCTCAAGGACCTCTTTCGCGAGTACACGCGCCGCGGCCACACGATCATGATGTCCACGCACACCCTCGAGGTCGCGGAGACGCTGTGCGACCGGATCGCGATCATCGCCGGGGGGAAGATCCGCGCCTCGGGGACGATGGCGGAGCTGCGCAGCAATGCGGAGCACGGGGCGCAGGGGCTCGAGGACATCTTCCTCAAGCTCACGGGGGACAACGTGGCGCGCGGGCTGGTCGAGGTCCTCGATGCGTGAGGGACAGCCCGACCCCCGGCTCCCCGACCCGTCGCTATGGCACTTGCTGATCCCCAAGTGGCTCACCGCCCGGGCGCGCACGGTCGAACGTGAGCGCGGGCGCCATGCACGCTGGATCGTCCTTGGCGTCACGGGGTTCCTCTTCTGGTCATTCATCTTCGGCGTGCTGTATCGCCTGCTGCGCTACTTCAGCGGCATCCAGGAGATCGGCACGCTGCTCGCCGGCAAGCTGCTGGGGCTCGTCCTCATCGGCTTCTTCTCGATCCTGCTGCTGTCGAACGTCATCACCGCACTGAGCAGCTTCTTCCTCGCGCGCGACCTCGACCTGCTCGTGTCGGCGCCGGTGGACTGGCTCAACCTGTACCTCGCGAAGCTCCTCGAGACGGCGATCAACTCGAGCTGGATGGTCGTGCTGATGGCCATCCCGATGTTCACGGCGTACGGCGTCGTCTACGGCGGGGGGTGGGCGTATCCCCTCATCGTGCTGGCGACGTTCATCCCCTTCCTGCTCATTCCGGCGGTGATCGGGTCGGCCCTCACGCTCACGCTGGTGAACGTCTTCCCGGCCCGCCGGACGAAGGACATCCTGAGCGTGATCGCCGTGCTGGCGGCGGGCGGCATCGTGCTGCTGTTCCGCGTCGTCCGTCCCGAGCGACTGGCGCGGCCCGAGGGATTCCGATCGCTGGTCGACTTCATCGCCGTGCTGCGCGGGCCGACATCCCCCTGGCTGCCGAGCGAATGGGTGCAGGCGGCGCTGATGTCGTGGCTCGACTACCGGCCCGATCCCCTTCCCTACTACCTCCTCTGGACGACCGCGCTCGCGAGCATCGTCCTCGGCGCGCTGCTGCACCGGGCACTGTACTTCAAGGGCTACACGAAGGCGCAGGAGAGTGGCGAGCGGTGGGCGCGCTCCGGCGGCATCGCCCGCGTCAGCCGCTCGCTCCTCACGCCGCTCGGCATCCTGCGTCGCGAGCTTGTCCTCAAGGAAGTGCGCCTCTTCTTCCGCGACACGACGCAGTGGTCGCAACTGATCCTGCTGGGCGTGCTCGTCATCGTGTACGTGTTCAACATCAAGTACCTGCCGTTGCGCGGCGAGGGAGTGACGTTCTTCCTCGTCAACTTCGTGCCCTTCCTCAACCTGGTGCTGGCGGGGTTCGTGCTCGCATCGGTCGCGGCGCGCTTCATCTTCCCGGGCGTGAGCCTCGAGGGACGCACGATGTGGCTGCTGCGGTCGAGCCCCATGGCGATGCGCGACTTGCTGTGGGCGAAGTTCTGGGTCGGCACCCTGCCGCTGCTGATCCTCGCCGTTGCCATCGTCGGCGTCACCAACTCGATGCTGCAGGTGAGCGCGTTCATGTTCTGGGTATCGCTCGTCTCGGTCGTGCTCATGACGCTCGGGATCGCGGGGCTCGCCGTCGGGTTCGGCACGTCGTATCCGCAGTTCGAGACCGAGAATGCCGCGCAGATCCCGACCTCGTTCGGCGGGTTGCTCTTCATGATGGCGTCGATCGCGCTCATCGCCGGCGTGATCGTACTCGAGGCGCGGCCCGTCTACGCGTACCTCAGCGCGGTGGCATCGGGCACCGAGCCGGACCAGACGCAGATGTACGTCGGGTTCGGTGCTGCAGCCGCGCTCTGCCTCGCCGCGACGCTGATCCCGCTATCGCTCGCCCGGCGGCGGCTCGAGCTGCTCGAGCGGTAGGGACTCGGCACCGCGTCGCGATGCTGCGGGCGGTGCGTCGTGTCGCGCCGCCGCCGGGGCAAATACCGGCCACAGCACGTAGGTGAGGGACCCCAGGCAGAGGATGACGATGGCGAGGGTGGTCACGTCCTCCTCCCATGCGGCATGAACGCGAGGGCGGCGAAGGCGAGCACGGTGAACGCCGCCATGAGCCACACGAAGGTTGCGAGCGGGTGGAACTGCGCGCGCAGGAGCACCTCGTCGCCGCGCAGGGCACGCACCGTGAATCGCAGGTCGCCGAAGAGCCCGCGCACCACGCCGGGCACTGCAACGCGACCGGCCGGGTGCCCGTGCGAGTCGCGGTAGATCCGCTCGCCGGCGCTCGCAATGCGAGTCGACCCTCCCTCGGCGATCTCGAAGGCGACGAGCGCCCCGTCATAGGTGGCGGCTTCTTCCTGGGACGCTCCCTGGCTCGCGAGGCGCCACTCGCGCCCCATCGCATTGAAGGTCGCCGTGGCGCCCGGCTCGAGCGTCAGCTGGCGGGGTTCGGTGGAGAGCGCGAGCACCGCGAGGCCCATCGTCCCGACCACACCTGCAACGGCGAAGCGCATGACACGCACGGGCCAGCTCGGCGCGCGGAATCCGCGGAGCGTCATCCAGCCGATGTACACGGTGGCCATCGCGAGAACGATCGACGCTTCCCACCCGTGCAGCGGTGACAACGGCATCCCGAACGTCACCGTCCGCCCCGCCATCCAGGCGAGGATCGCCGGCGCGACGGCGCTCGCCATCATGCCGGCGGCGACGAGCAGCAGCAGCGAGGCGCCGCG
>JACDHQ010000260.1 GCA_013820975.1 Gemmatimonadaceae bacterium | reverse complement strand
TCGCAGGCCCGTCTGCTCTATGACGACCTGCAGGTGCCCGACGACCACGTGCTCGGCCAGGTGGGGAAGGGGTTCTCGGTCGCCGTGAACGTCCTCAACGGCGGGCGGCTCACACTTGCCTCCGGCTGCACGGCGAGCGCGCGCGAGCTCGTCGGCGAGATGGTGCGCTACGCGAAGCAGCGCGTGCAGTTTGGCCACCCGCTCGCCGACTACGAGATCACGCAGCGCAAGATCGCCGAGACGGCGTCGCGCGCGTACGCGTCGGATGCGATGGTGGGGCACCTGGCCGCAGCGATGGATCACGATGAGGCCGAGGTGTCGCTCGAGGCGGCGGTGGCGAAGGTGTTCGCGTCGGAGCTCGTGTGGGATGCGGCCGACGAGATGGTGCAGATCGCGGGCGGGCGCGGGTTCGTGAAGGGCGGGACGAAGCAGTGGCCCCCCTATCCGTACGAGCGGATGCTGCGCGATTCACGCATCAACCGCATCTTCGAGGGCGCCAACGACGTGCTGCGCCTCTTCATCGCGCTCAACGGCATCCAGGGCCCGGCGGAAAAGCTGAAGAAGCTGGGCTCGGCATTGCGTGCGCCGCTGCGCAACCTCGGACTCGTGACCGGCTACGCGGCGCAGCGCGTGATGAGCGTCGTCGGCAACATGGACAAGGTCGATGCCGAGCTGCACCCGCGGCTGCGTGAGCACGTGACCTACTTCGAGAAGCACGTGTCGGAACTCGCCCGCGCGGCGGAAGCGGCGGTGATGCGCCACCGCGAGGCGATCGTCGAGCGGCAGTTCGTGCTCGAGCGGCTGGCCGGGATGGCCATCGACCTGTACGCGACGGCGTGCACCATCGCGCGGACGCAGCGGATCCTGGAGGAGCAGGGGGAAGATGGCGCGGCGAATGCGCTGGCGCTCTGCGACCTCTTCTGCGTGGAGGCAGGGCGCCGCTTCAGGACGAACCGGCTGGCGCTCGACTCGAAGGAGGAGAGCGTGGACGACCGGCGACGGGCGATTGCCGCGGCCGTCCGCGCTGCCGACGGGTACTACGTGCCCGATGCGATCATGGACGCGGACGACTAGGCGAGCGCCAGGTCGTCCGCCGCCGCACGCGCAAGGTCCGCGAGCGGGATGTACTGCTCGAATGGGGCGTAGAGCTTCGCGAAGAGTGGCTCGCCCAGCGCGGATCGCACTGCAAGCGCAAGCGCCGCAGTGAGCGCTGCCCGCTTCATCTTCGTACAGTCTGAGATGTGCATGCAGGTGCCCGCCATCTCGACCATGTTCTGCACGCGGCGCTGGGTTTGCACCGCGAGGCCGGGCACGCCGGCGACGATCCGCCGCAGTGCCGCGTGCGCCGCCGCGATGGAATCGGCCGACGGCGCGCTGCCGGCGTCACGCTCGGCGGCAACCAGCGCTTGTGCTGCGTCGTTCCATGCACCGACCGGTAGCCGGCGCAGGCGCAGGAGGTACTCGATCACCACCGCCGGCAGTTCCTTGTCCGCGGCCGGTCCGGTCTCGGGCGTGGCTGCTTCGTGGGACTGGTATCGCATCCGTGTCTCCTCCAGGCGGTCCGCATGCATGATGCGGAAGGTGAAGGCGACAGTTGGGGCGGTCGTACCACCCTTCCATGTCGCGCCTACGGGGTTAGCTGACGGGTTAGGAGCAGGAAGTCTCCCTCTGGCTGGCGCCAGATACACCCCGGTTACTCGGGTCCCCCGTCGTGCGGCGCCTGCCGCACGCTCGGCTGTGTAGATCAATTGTCATCCGGCACGTGCGCCGGATGTTGGAACGGTACTGCCCTGCTCCCGTGTACGTCAAGCGTTGCGCGGTTGTTCCGGCGCAGGCGTGATCAGAACGTGACCTGCCAGCCGACGCGCGTGCCGTTGGCGTCGGTGCCAATGAATGGCGCGCTCGTCATCCCCGGTGTCGATGCCTCCACCGTCGGCGCCTCGCGCTGCGCCTTCCGCTTCAGCTGGCGGCGGGCAACCTCACGGCCGATCGCGAAGCCGAACGCCGTGCCGACGATCTGGTCGCTGAGCCAGTGACCGCGGTCGGCGAGGCGACCAACGCCCATCACGGCAACGAGACCAGCGAGCGCGGGCTCGACGAGCCCCATGTCGAAGCGATGGCTGAGGAACGATGCGCACGTTGCCATCGTCGCGACGTGCCCGCCCGGGAAGGAGTGCTGTCCCCAGCCCTCGGACGGGATGGTGAAATCGTACTGGTCGCCATGCTGCGCTGGCGGTGTCGGCGTGCCGTCGCCGACGTTCTTGATCGGCTCGGGACGATCGCGTCCGATGAGGCGGAACAGCACCTGGTGACGAATCGTCGTGTTCGCACCATATGCCGCAACGCAGCCGAAGATGCCGTCACGAATTCCTTCGTGCTTCGTCGCGACGCCGACGACGTACAGCCCCGCCACGTACGGGGTCAGCTCGTTGATCGAGTACAAGGCTCCACCGCGGCGGAACGGGCGGATCGCATCGAGGACCCCGGTGTCGCGGTTGCGGATCGCCCAGCGGTCGACGTCATCGTCGAAGGGCGAGACGAGGGCCGCAGCGCCAAGGACACCGGCCACGATGAGGTAGTCCTTGCCGGTGCCGCGGAGCGGTGACGTCCAGATGGCGGCGAAGTCCTGCGCCGCGTACTTGACGTCGTTCCCGACGATCTGAGCGACGGACTGCGAACGTGCTTCGGACGCGCTCAGGGCAATGAGCGCGAGGCCGATGAGGGTTGCCCTCGACTTCATGAATCCTCCGGTAGTGGCATGCAGGTGCAGCGTGCCCGGCTGAAGGGCAAGCCGCGGGCCGCCCCGGCGGACTCGTCAGAAGCTGAGCCGCACCCCGCCGTTGACGGTGATGCCGACGAGCTCCGTCCAGGCGTCGGTGGTCCAGCGGCCCCCCAGCCCCCGGCGCGGGAGGAGCAGGGGGTCGTGGCGGGTCTGCCGCACGTTTGTGATGTTCTCGAAGTTGATGAATGCCCTGGTGCCGCGGGCCCACGCCGGCAGCACTCGCTCGGCCAGCACCCCGGCGAGGAGATAGGGCACGCTCTCGGCCCGGTAGGGGTTGTCCTCCAGCGACTGCCGGCCGGTGTAGTAGAGTTCGAGACCGATGCGACCGGTCTCCTCGTGCTCGACCGCGGCGACCATGCCGACGGCGTGGCGCGGGGTCAGCGGCACATCCCGCCGGCCACAGGCGGCTGGCGCAGCGGTGGTCGCAGGCGAAGGAATGCACTCGGTCGAGCGCAGGTGCGTGTAGCTCGCGGTGATTCGCAGTGCCGGCGGCTCCTCGCCATCGGGGCCGTCCTCGCCGAGCTCGCGAACGAGCCGCGCGAGCAGCTCGGCGCCGATCGTGTTCGTCGGTGACGGCGCATTCACCAGGGCGATTCGCTCGACGCCGCCGGGTGCGGCCACACCCACACCCACACCCACACCCGCACCCGCACTCACCGCCTGCACCGGATGCAGGACGCGCGACGCGAAGCCGGTTGCATTGAACTCGAGCGTTCCGCCAGGCACTGCGAGCGGCCCACCGATGTCGATCGACACGCTTCGGGCACGCTCGGCGCGCAGGTTCGTGAGTGGCAGGAGCGGCGTGAGCCCGGTCGTCTCGGTCTCCTCGGTGAACGGCGTCGGCGCGAAGGTGGCCGTGCCCGCGGAGAGGCGCATCGTCCATTCATCGAGCCCGTTGCCCTCCGACGCCCGCAGCAGCACCGAGACGCGCGGGTTCACGGACGTGCCGAACTCGCTGTGCGCATCGGCGCGCACGCTCGCGGACAGCGCGACACGATGCGACGGATCGGCATCGAGCTGCGCAAACAGCGCCGGCACCGTGTGCCGGTAGCCGAACGCCGCCAGCTGCTCGGTGCGGTAGCTGTCGTGCTGTACCGCGGCGCCGGCGATGTACGTGACCGGGCGATCGAACACGCGCCGCGGCAGCGCCGTGCTCGCCTCCGCGAACATCGTCCGGTGGCGGTCGTCCTCGGGCGTGACGCCGAAGAGGTGCGCGTGACGCTGCTCCATCGCCGAGCCGCGGATGGTCACGATCGAGCCGCCAGGCTGCAGCCAGCGGGCGAGGCCGCCGGCGTCTGCGCGCCTGGTGCCGAGGCGCTCGTCGTATCCGCCTCCCCCGGGGACCGTGCCGCCAGGCAATGTGCCTCCGCGGCGGTTCTCCGCGGTGAAGCCCCCCGTCAGGAAGCCCGACCGTCCGTTGCCGCCGTCGTGATGAAAGCGAGGCCGGACGACGAGCCGCTCGTAACCCGGCATGTCGGTCCACCGGTCGCCATCGAGGTCGTTCCGCTGCTGGCGGTGCACGCCGGTGAGCAGCGTCGCGCCCCAGCGCTCCGACAATGGCGCCGCACCGAAGTAGACTGCATCGGTGCCGCCGCGCGTCGTCTGGTTGAGCACCATCGAATGTTCGGCTTCCTCACCGCTGCGCCGCGAGATGAGGTTGACGACACCGCCAAGCGCCGAGCTGCCGTGCAGTGCCGAGGCGGAGCCCTTGATGATCTCGACCGCG
>JACDHQ010000259.1 GCA_013820975.1 Gemmatimonadaceae bacterium | reverse complement strand
CGTCGTCCTCGTCGTTCAGGGCCCCCGGAAAGTCCTCGAAGTCATTCCCGCCGGCCTTGCCGCCGGCGCTGGCGGCCGGCTGCTTGCGCGGGGCGCCGCCGGCGTACGAGGAACTGCCACCCCCCTCGACGTCGCCACCTCCCCCGCTGCGGCTGGACAGCATGATCAGCTCCCGCACGTTGATCTCGGTCGAGTAGCGGGTCTGGTTGTCCTTGTCCTGCCACTGCCGGTACTCGATGCGTCCCTCGATGTACAGCTTGTCGCCCTTCTTCACATAGCGCTCGACGATGTCCGCGAGCTGCGACGACTTGGTGTTCCACACCACGCAGCGGTGCCACTCGGTCTTCTCCTGCTTTCCGCCGCCCGCGTCATTCCACGTCCGGCTGGTGGCGAGGGAAAAGGTCGCCACGCGATTGCCACCTGTGGTGGACCGCACCTCCGGATCGTTCCCGAGGTTGCCGATCAACGTCACCTTGTTCAAGCTCCGGCTCACAATGCCTCCTGGCGAGAGAGTATGGTCTCGCCGATCACGATGTCATCCAACCAGTGAGGACACGCCACCACAATCCTGCCACGGCCATCCTTCCGCCGCGTCCTGCCACGTCCGCCCGTTCGGCAGTGGCCCGAGCTGGATCGCCTAACATTAACCGTCGCGCGTGCGCCGCAACACGATGGCATCCTCGAGCGGTTCACGGTAGTAACCCTGCCGGCGGCCCACCGGCGTGAACCCCCGCGACGCATAGAGCGCCTGTGCCGCCGCGTTCGACGCGCGCACCTCGAGGTGGACGGTCGCCGAGCCCCGCTCCCATGCGATGGCAAGCGCCTCGTCGAGCAGCCGCCCCCCGATCCCGTGCCCGCGGGCGTCCGCCGCGACCGCGATGTTCGCGATCTCACCGTCGCCGCCGGCGAACCAACCGATGAGGTACGCAACCAGGGCACCGGTCCGCGTGGTCGCGACGACGAAGTGGAGGTGATCCGACTCGATCGCCTCGGTAAAGGCCGACGCAGGCCACGGATCGCTGAACGCATCGCATTCGATGGCGATGACCGCCGCGAGGTCTCCGGCGACAGCGGGGCGGACGGTGACATCGAGTCCCTCCGGGGCGAACCGCGGAGCGGTCCGGGCGACGCGACGACTCATGATGCCGGCAGCGGCCGCCCATGTGCCGCCTCCCACTTCACCTGCGCCTCCGCCAGGCGGCCATAGGCCGGTTCCCAGGCTGCGAGATCGACGGCCGGTCTCGCCCCGAGCATCGCGCCAAGGCGGCCGAGCCCCGCGACCCCGGGCGCAGCGTCGATCGTCAACCCCGCACCCACGAGCAGGCCGATCGGCTCGGCACGCATGGCGAGGGAGTCGCTCGGCCACCGTTCGACCGCGCCGATGGCGGTGAGGTGGCCCGCGGTGTTCACGTCGCACGTTGCGACATAGTGCTCACCGCGTAGCGCATCGATGGCCGCGACGAATCGCCCCTCGTGCGCCGTCGCATCGGTGCTCACGGCGAGCAACGCGAGGGACGACACGGCAAACAACGGAACGCCGCCGCCGAACGCGAGCCCCTTTGCGATCGAGGCGGCGATGCGCAGGCTCGTGAAGCTGCCGGGCCCTTCACCGCACACGATGCGGGCGAGCGACGACACGTCGGTCCCGGCTTCCTGCATCACGTCAGCGATCGCCGGCATCAGGCGCTCGTCGTCCGCACCGCGCATCGTGACCGAGGCAGTCGCAAGCACGCGCGCCTGATCGAGCACTGCAACCGAAGCCCGGTAGGTGGACGCATCCATCGCCAGCGTGATCATGTGTCATCCCCGCCGAACGCCGTTGCGCCAGCGTGGCCACCGGTCAGCAGCAACCGCCGCCCGGGTTCCCCGGGCACGTGCGCGAGCGTGATCGCGAGTGGGACGGCGGGCAGCATCTCCCCGGCGCGCTCCGGCCATTCGACGACGACCAGTGCGCGTTCGCTCAGCAGGTCGTCCCAGCCGAGCGGCACCAGTTCGGAGGGATGCTTCAGGCGATAGAGGTCGAGGTGGTACACGACCGTCGGCCCACCGCGATACTCGTGCACGAGCGCGAACGTGGGACTCGTCACGTCGTCCCGCACGCCGTAGCCCCGGCAGATTGCCTGCACGAGGGTCGTCTTCCCTGCCCCGAGGTCTCCCGCCAGGGTGACGCACAGCGGCGCCGTGATGGCGCGCCCGAGCCGCTCCCCCCATGCGACGAGCTCCGGCTCGGTGAGGGCGAGGCGACCGTCGGCCGGGTGCGGCGGCGGCAGAATCACCGGCTCGCTGCCGCCGCGCCACTCAGCCGCGTCTTGAGCTCGAAGACCTGGTCACGCAGCTGCGCGGCGGTCTCGAAGTCGAGATCCACGGCCGCCTGCTTCATCTGCTGCTCGAGCAGCTTGAGGAGCTGCTCCAGGTCCACTCCCTCGTAGCCCGACGGCTGCTCCGCGACGCGCTTCCCCTTCTTTTGCGGTGCCTGCGGCTCCTCGACCCGCGCATCGGCGACCCGCGTGACGAAGCGCACCTGGTCGGCGCTCTTGGTCACCGTCGTCGGCGTGATGCCGTGCTCCAGGTTGTGCGCCGTCTGGATCTCACGACGCCGTGCCGTCTCCTCGATGCAGCGTTGCATCGAGCCGGTGATGCGGTCGGCGTAGAAGATGGCGCGCCCCTCGACGTTGCGCGCGGCGCGGCCGACGGTCTGGATGAGCGACCGGTCCGACCGCAGGAACCCTTCCTGGTCCGCATCGAGGATCGCGACGAGCGACACCTCCGGCAGGTCGAGCCCCTCGCGGAGCAGGTTGATGCCGATCAACACGTCGAATTCCCCGAGGCGCAAGCCGCGCAGGATTTCCATCCGCTCGATGGCGTCGATGTCGGAATGCATGTACCGCACGCGCACGCCGACCTGCTGCAGGTAGTCGGTGAGGTCCTCCGACATCCGCTTCGTCAACGTCGTGACGAGCACCCGCTCGCCCCGCTTCTCGCGGAGGCGGATCTCATTGAGCAGGTCGTCCACCTGGCCGCGCACGGAGCGGATCTCGATCTCGGGATCGACGAGCCCCGTCGGCCGGATGATCTGCTCGACGACGACCCCTTCCGAGAGCCGGAGCTCGATCTCGCCCGGCGTCGCGGTCACGAACACCGCCTGCGGCGTCAGCGACAGGAACTCGTCGAACATCAGCGGCCGGTTGTCGAGCGCGCTCGGGAGGCGGAAGCCGTACTCGACGAGCGTGAGCTTGCGCGCACGGTCGCCATTGAACATCCCACCGATCTGCGGCAGCGTCACGTGCGACTCGTCGACGACGACGAAGAAGTCCTCCGGGAAGTAGTCGAGCAGGCACGCGGGGCGCTCCCCCGATGTCCGCCCGGAGAGGTGGCGCGAGTAGTTCTCGATCCCGGCGCAGGTGCCGATCTCCAGCATCATCTCGATGTCGAAGTTCGTCCGGCTCTCCAGCCGCTGCGCCTCGAGCAGCTTGCCGGCGGACTTCAGCTCCTCGAGCCGCCCGACGAGCTCCTCGCGGATCAGCTTCACCGCGCGCTCGAGCGTCGGGCGCTCCGTGACGAAGTGCTTCGCGGGGTAGATCGCCGTGCGCTCCAGCGTCGTGATCGTCTCGCCGGTGAGCGTGTTGATCTTCGAGATACGCTCGATCTCGTCTCCCCACAGCTCGACGCGCACTCCCTGCTCCTCGTACGCCGGGTAGATCTCCACCGTGTCGCCGCGCACGCGAAAGTGGCCGCGCTCGAAGACGACGTCGTTACGCGAATACTGGATCTTCACGAGGTCGCGCAGGACGGCGTCGCGCGCGACCTGCTGCCCGACTTCGAGCGTCACCATCTGCGCCTTGTAGGAGACGGGGTCGCCCAATCCATAGATCGCCGAGACGGTCGCGACGATAATGACGTCGTCCCGCTCCATCAACGATGACGTGGCGCGCAGCCGCAATCGGTCGATGTCCTCGTTGATCGACGCGTCCTTCTCGATGTACGTATCCGAGCTCGGGACGTACGCCTCGGGCTGGTAGTAGTCGTAGTACGAGATGAAGTACTCGACCGCATTATTCGGGAAGAAGCTCTTGATCTCCCCGTAGAGCTGCGCCGCCAGCGTCTTGTTGTGGGAGAGAACCAGGGTCGGCTTGCCGACGTTCCGGATGACGTTCGCCATCGTCATCGTCTTCCCCGAGCCGGTGACGCCGAGGAGGGTCTGGAAGCGGTCGGCGCTCTCGACCCCCCGGGTGAGCTCCGCGATCGCCCGGGGCTGGTCGCCGGCGGGCTGAAAGGGGGCCTGAAGGTCGAACGTCGCTTTCGGCGGCATGGGGGAAATCTAGCGGTGCCGGGTTTTGTTCGGGAGCCGCGCGTTGGGGATCGCTCCGGTCTCATGTTTTGCTGCGGCTGACCGGCTACGCGCGTGCTACCTGCTGACAGTGGACGGCGTTGGCGCGCCCAGCGGCGAGGGGCATTCCACGCCGTCGGCCGGGCGGCTTACACGCGTCGAGCCGCCTGCGCCTGTGGCGCAGGGG
>JACDHQ010000258.1 GCA_013820975.1 Gemmatimonadaceae bacterium | reverse complement strand
ACGACGAGGCGCTCGACATCGGGCAGCACGCGCTCGACGGCATTGCAACGGTCAGCGAAGCGGCGATCGCGCGCGCCATCGGCTGGCTGGCGCACCACCACGGCGTACGTGCCGAGGGCGCCGGCGCCGTGGCGGTGGCGGCGCTGCTGGAGCGTGCGATCGTCCCCGCGCGCTTCCCTGTCGTCGTCGTGGTCAGCGGCGGCAACATCGACGACGAGCGATTTCTCCCCCTCGCGGCACGCGGCCGGTAACGCGCGGAGGGGGTACGCAAATCGGGCCGCCCAGGGGCGGCCCGATCAATGAGTCAGGGGAGGCGATGGGCGACGTGCCGACCATCGAGCCCCGGCCTACGGACGTTCGACGTTCTCCTCGCCACGATTGGTGACCGGGCGACTGCGCTCGCCACCGAGCGAGCTGACAGACCCGCCGGAGTTCTGCGTGGCGCCCTGGATGCCGACCTCGCGATCGGCGATCGTCGAGCTGCGCGTGTTCTGCGTTGCGCCCCGCGAGTTCGTCGCCGAGAGGTCGCGTCCATCCTGGCTCGCGGCCGTAGTGCCCTGTGCCCGGCGCGCCGCGCCGCGCGCTTCCCCGCCCTTGCGGCCAATCGCCGCCATGTGCTCGCGGTTGCGGCTCACGGCCACGCCGCCCTTGCGGCCTGCGTCGCGCGCTTCGTTCGAGTTGAACTCGTGCGCGGTGCCCTTGGCATGCGCGGCGCGCCCGCCCTTGCTCGCGATCTCGCGTTGCTTGCTGCGATCCATCGAGGCGAAGCCCCGATTGCTGCGGCCCGTGCGTGCGCGGCCGGTCGTCGCGTTGTCCGAGGCGCTGTCCGAGTCGCCGTTCGCGCCACTCGCACTGCGAGTCTCCTGCGAGACCTCGCGCTGGCGCTCCCGGTCGTTCCCGAAGCGGCGGTCGTCGTTCTGCTCTCTCATCGCCATCTCGTCGTCCTCCTGGGTGTTGGGTCGGTTCCGTGGCTCCTGGCCAGACTGCCCGCCATCGGCCCGGGTGCGACACCGACGGGGTCCGGCACCTGGGCACGCGCTCGACGAAAGCTTTGCAAAGCGCAGGCCGTTGAGCGCGGTGACTGCAGCATCTCAGTTGGACGAGGTGATGCGCACGATTCACGCCGTGCGCACCGCGCATGCGATGCTCGTCACGCGGCCGGGCTATATTCCCCGACCCATGTCGCTCTCCCTGACCCTCCTCGGCACCAGCGCCTCCCGCCCGACCGTCGAGCGCAACGTCTCCGCCATTGCCGTGGCACGGGAGGGGGAAACGCTGCTCTTCGACTGCGGCGAGGGCACCCAGCGCCAGATGATGCGGTACGGGGTGAGCTTCGCGCTCGACGACATCTTCTTCACTCACTTCCACGCCGATCACGTGATCGGGCTGATTGGCCTCCTCCGCACCCTCTCGCTGCAGGGAAGGACCGAGACGATACGCCTCTGGGGCCCCGTAGGTGCAGAGCGCATGTTGCGGCGCGCAGTGAACTTCGGTGCCGACCGCCTCACGTTCCCGGTGGAGATCACCGAGGTGGAGCCGAGCGTACGGCTGGCGCGAAGCGGATATGATATCGTCGGTTTTCCTGTGAGCCATGGCCCCTCGCTGGCGATCGGTTACGCCATCGTGGAGCCGGAGCGGAAGGGGCGGTTCGACCCGGAGGAGGCGGCGCGCCTCGGTGTGCCTGAGGGACCGCTCTGGGGGCAGCTGCATCGCGGCATGGCGGTCACGCTTCCCGACGGCAGGACGGTGACCCCCGACACCATCGTCGGGGAGCAGCGCCCGGGGCGCCGGGTCGTGATCACCGGCGACACGCGCCCGTGCGCAGCGACCATCGAGGCGTCGGCGGACGCCGACCTCCTCGTGCATGAGGCGACATTTGGCGAGGAGGAGGCCGACCGGGCGCGCGAGACGGGACATTCCACGGCGCGCGAGGCGGCGGAGGTCGCCCGTGACGCCGGGGTGCGGCGCCTGGTGCTCACGCACATCTCGGCGCGGTACTCGCGCGACGCCGCGGACCTCGAGCGCGAAGCGAAGGCCGTCTTCGCCAACACCCGTGTCGGCAAGGACGGCCTGGAGATCGAGGTGCCCTTTCGGGCCAGCTAGCGCCGGCGTCCGTTGCGGCTCAGCCCCGCGACATCACCGCATCAGCCCGCGGGAGGGCGCCACTGTCGGCCCGCGTGACCGCCATCGAGCGGCGGAACAGTTCCGCGATCCGCGAGTCGTCGAGCGACGCGAGCACCTTGTCCCGCGAGAGCCGGCCGGTGACGCTGCGCGCCTCCGGCCCGTCGCTGAGCACCCAGTTGTAGCGGTCCTTCCGGCTCGTGCTGCCATCGGGATGGCGGAATACGATCATTGCGTTGCTCGCTCCCGGCGATCGGACGTCGACCGCCCAGGGGGTTCCATCGTGGGACTTGAACGTCTTCATGGGTGGGTTGGTGATTGGTACTCGACCGGCGCGGCGAGCGGCTTCCGGCCGCCGAAACCGGCATCGAGCTCGTGGTAGAACCGGATGTCCGGCTCGCCCAGCCGCCAGCAGAGCCACACTTCCCGCCCGTCGAGCATCGCGGGGAAGTCGATGAGCCCCAGCCGGCGATCCTTCAGCGCGATGCCGAGTGCGGCGAGTTCGCGCTCGAAGGCGTCGATGTCGCGGGCGAGCGCCTGCGCCTGGCGCTCGAGCTGCGTCGCCCGGTCGTCCGGCGCATCGGCCCGGACTGACGACGCCAGGAGGTCGAACTCGAGGACGCGCTCGCGCCACCGCTGGTGGTTGACGACGATGTCCTCGACGATGCGCCGGACCAGCGGAAGCGTGGCATTGGCGTGCCCTACGGTGTACAGCTGCTGCATGAGGGCAACCTAACGGCCCTTGGGATCGCCGGGCACCGGGCGATGCCCTCCCTGCTGCCGTTCCGATTCGCGCTCCTCGAGGCGCCGGCGGCGGCGCTCCCCCGCGGCGACGTGCCGGCGCTTGTCCTCGTCGGTCTCCGCGCGCAGCTCGGGCACCTCGATGGGGCGGCCGTTGCGGTCGATCGCCACGAAGGTGAGGTAGCAGGAGTTGGTGTGGCGCCGCGAGCCGCTGAGCAGGTCCTCCGCCTCGACCCGAACGCCGACTTCCATCGACGTGCGCCCGGCGAAGTTCACGCTCGCCTTCATCACCACGAGGTCTCCCACGTGGATCGGCTCGCGGAAGTCCACGCGATCGATCGATGCCGTCACGACGTTGGTGCGCGAGTGCCGGAACGCCGCGATCGCCGCGACCTTGTCCATCATCGCCAGCATGACGCCGCCAAAGACGTGCCCGAGGTTGTTGGCATCCTGCGGCATCATGAGCTCGGACGTCTCGTGCTGGCTCTCGCTCACGGGCTTCGAGGTACGCATCGGCTGGGCTGGGGGGTAGGGGCGAACAGGATCGTGCGATGCCGTGCGCATCGTCTCGTCATAGAATACCGCTTCCTCGAATGCACGGCGAAGGCCACGCCGGGCGACGCTGTCGAGGGGGGGCGAGTCGAGCCAGAGGATCTGGTGGACGGGTGCCTGGACCGTGCCGATCGGCCAGGTTCGGAATCCCGCCGCGAGCGAGAGCGAGGCGGCCTCGCCGTCGTAGCGTGCCGTCACGGCGTAGGCGGCGCGGGTCCAGCGCTCGGCGGGCGCCTCGTCGCCGCTCGCGGGCAGCCCGGGCTGTACCTCGCCCCACCACGTCGGCGGGGGAACCCGCTGTTCCGGCAGCGGGATGGCGAGGTCCCCTGCCTCTCCCTCCCCGCGCCCGGGCACGTGGAAGGCGATGGTCAGCTGGCCGGCGTCGCCACCGAGGGTGAAACTCGACGGGTCGAACGAGAAGTCGTCGAGCGACCGGGCGAGTGCGGCGGCCCGCTCGTCGGCGGAGGCGGCGATGGAATCGAGCGCCGCGAGGTAGCTTCGCCGGGCCGCGGTGATCACGCGCCTGGCGGCCTCCGCCCCGACGAGGTCCGCGACGGTCACCTGGCGCCCGCTCCGGAGGTCCACGACGTGGCGCCGCGTGGTGTGCCAGGGCTCCTCCTCCGCGGACTCGACATCGGCGTGGTACTCCAGGGAGATGAAGCTGCCGTGGACTGCGATCACACTCACGTCCACCGACGCCGCCGCGACCGGCTCCTCCGGGTGCGGCTCGGAGGGGGCGATCAGGCGCGCCCCGGGATTCGCGGCCACCCAGCGTCGCGCCATCGCCGGCGCGAGCGTGTCCTCGAAGACGAGCACGGAGTCACCGCGGACGAGGTCGCGGCGCCATACCCGCTGTCCGATGAAGATGGCATCCTCGTAGGCGCGTTCATCCTCGGTGACGTAAACCTCGTGGAAGCGCCCGTCGAAGCGCGCGAAGAGGATGGGCGACCCGCGGAGCCGGAGCCCGCTGCTCACAGGACGCACCCAGTAGGTCGAGTCACCGGCCGACACGAGGAACTCGGCCGCCGGCGGGGGCGCCGCGTCTCCGGCGCGGCATCCGGCGAGCGACGCGAGCCCGAGCATTGCAAGCAGGATGGGGGGGCGCATTCGAAACAAAGCTATCAGCTAT
>JACDHQ010000257.1 GCA_013820975.1 Gemmatimonadaceae bacterium | reverse complement strand
AGACCTGCACCACGAAGCTGGGCTCGGGAGACGGCTGGTAGAGGAGAGTGCCGTCGTCAGCCACCGAGAAAGGCGCCAGTGTGGGATCCCATATCGCGAGCCCGTCTTCCATCGTCACGAGGCTGCCCCGCAGCCGTCGCTTTCGCAAATCGAACCGCGCTGCCCGCAGCGCTCCGTCCCCATGCGCGACGACGAGGTGCCCCGTTCGGACGTACACCGCATGACTACCGCGGGCAATCGTGGAGACCTCTCCCGTTCTGCGGTCGAGAACGCCGATGATCGGTTCTCCGCGCCTGGGCTGGATTGCCAGCAGGATGAGCCGGCCGCCCGGAAGGAGCTTCGGCGCATAGTAGGCGAGCCCTCCCTCAGCGGAGTCGGGGCGCGCGACGAACTCAGGCTTTCCGCCTGCTGCTCGGACCCTCATCAGGTCGCGGCCGTAGTCGCCACCATGGATGAAGTAAATCCAGCCGTCCTCCGACCAATCAAGCCCGAATCCGAAAGCCGAGTCGCTCACGATCGTCCGCGTCGCGCTCCCGTCCAGCGCCACCACCTTGAGAGCCCCCGGCAGCCCGGTCGTGAAGGCGATCTCACGACCGTCCGGAGAGAACGTCGGCGCCCACGCAGCGTCCGATCCGGGGATCGGCCTGGCCTCGAGGGCGTTCGCCGCGCGGAGCATCAGCCCGCCTTCCTCGTTGGTGTAGATCAGTCGTGAACCGTCGGGCGAGAGCACCGGACTCCCGAAGTACGGGCCCGACTGCGGCAGCGCCACGTAGAACCGGCGCACCTGCTCGACGGTGGCGCCCCGCATCCATCCGGCTGCCGCGCCCGCGGTGGTGAGCGCGGCGACGATCGCGAGTACGGCGGCGATTCGGCGCCAGCGAATCCCCTGCACGGGCGCCACTGAGGACCAGGACTCGCGATCGGCGGAGCTGCGGTAGGAGCTGTCACCCAGCGCATACGCGAACGCCTTCGCGCTCTCGAAACGATCGGCGGGGAGCTTTTCCAGCGCCGTGGCGATGGTGTCGGCGACGTTCCGCGGAACGGACTTCCGGATCCTCGTGATCGGCGCCGCTTCCTCGGTCACGATCTTCATGATGATCTGTTGAGCCGACGCACCCGTGTGCGGCGGGTCGCCCGCCAGCATCTCGTAGAGGACGCTCGCCAGCGAGTAGACGTCGGAGCGGGCGGAGATCTCCTTGGCCGCCGTCGCCTGCTCCGGCGACATGTAATGCGGCGTGCCGAGGGAGAGCCCTGTCTCGGTCATGCGCCCTCCGGCTGCGGCGCTCACGGCGAGGGCAATTCCGAAATCCGCCACCATCGGCCGCCCCTCGTGAAGCAGGATGTTCTCGGGCTTGATATCTCGGTGAATGACGCCGTGCCGGTGCGCGTAGTCGAGAGCGTCGGCGATCGCCATCGCGATCTTCACCGACTCCTCTATGCCGAGCTGCGTCTCACGATCCAGCCGGCTGCGAAGAGTCTCGCCGTCGATGAACGGCATGACGTAGTACAGAAAACCGCCCGCCTCACCCGAATCGAAGAGCGGCAGGATGTGTGGGTGCTGGAGCGCGGCGGTCGTCGTGATCTCCTGCACGAACCGCTCGGCACCCAGAACCGCGGCGAGCTCCGGCTTGAGGAGCTTGAGCGCGACCTTTCGCCGGTGCTTCAGGTCCTCGGCGAGGTACACCGTGGCCATGCCGCCCTGCCCGAGCTCGCGCTCGATCCGGTAGCGGTCGGCGAGGAGGGCAGCGAAACGTGCGGGAACTTCGCTCATGGGTTGGATGCGCCTGTCAAATGGGCGTCCGGGCCGACTCCCGGGGTCAATCGCGCACGCTGGCGCCGCCGGCGAGCGCCGCGGCGAATGAGGCGTGTTCGGCCGACGTGCTCACGGATGGATTCCATCTTCAGGGGGGTCCGTCGCCGTGAGCAGGCTGAGGGATGGGGTGGGGGCTACGGCGAATGAATCATGGCACCGGCGGCTCCGCCCGCAAGAGCAACTTCCATTAGCTACCTGTGGCCGTACCTGGTTGACGAGCCGGAGGTGAAGTCGCTCACTCGCGCATCACGAGTTCTTCCCCACCGATGCCGTTCAACTGCCTTGCGCGCGTCCGTCCCTTCCGCATCTTCTTCGCATGACAGACCCGAGCTTGCTCGCCGACGCCCTCGCCGACCGCTACCGCCTTCTCGGCCCC
Source organism: Gemmatimonadaceae bacterium (assembly GCA_013820975.1). Classification (GTDB taxonomy): domain Bacteria; phylum Gemmatimonadota; class Gemmatimonadetes; order Gemmatimonadales; family Gemmatimonadaceae; genus JACDHQ01. The sequence continues at coordinate 2,364 of JACDHQ010000257.1, read as the reverse complement.
CTCGGGCAGGGCGGGATGGCGACCGTCTACCTCGCGCACGACCACAAGCACGGGCGCGAGGTGGCGATCAAGGTGCTCCGCCCGGAGCTCGCCAAGTCCCTGGGGCGCGAGAGGTTCCTGCGCGAGATCCAGCTCGCCGCCCGACTGAGCCATCCGCACATCCTGCCACTCTACGATTCCGGCGAGGCAGCCGGCGTGCTGTACTTCGTCATGCCGGTGATGCAGGGGCAGACTTTGCGCGAGCGCCTCGTCGCAGGCGTTCCGCTCCCGGTCGAGGAGGCCGTGCGAGTGGCGACGGAGGTGGCCGACGCACTCGACTACGCGCACCGGCACGACATCGTGCATCGCGACATCAAGCCCGAGAACATCCTGCTGCACGAGGGGCACGCGATCGTCGCGGACTTCGGCATCGGCAAGGCGATCGCAGCCGCGACGGTGCATGATGCCGCGGTCACGCAGATCGGCGTCACGGTCGGTACGCCCGCATATCTGAGCCCCGAGCAGGCGGCGGGCGACTCGCTCGACGGGCGCAGCGACCTGTTCGCGCTCGGCTGCGTGCTCTACGAAATGCTCACAGGCGAGGTGGCGTTCACCGGGGCGAACACACCGGCCGTCATCGGGAAGCGGTTCACCTACACGCCGCCGCCGGTGACATCTTCGCGTGCGGACATTCCGGCAGGCGTCGCGGCGACCACGACCCGCCTGCTGTGCCAGAGCCCCGACGACCGTTTCGCATCAGGCGCCGAGGTGGTCGCGGCGCTGCGCGCGATGCGGTCGAGCTCGTCCAGTTCCAACGGTCACGCGCGGCACCCGCGGTCCATCGCGGTGCTGCCGTTCGCCAACCTCAGTTCGGATGCGGAGAACGAGTTCTTCAGCGACGGGCTCACGGAGGAGATCATCACCGACCTCTCGGGGGTGAAGGCGCTGCGCGTGACGTCCGGCGTGTCCGCTCGGCAGCTCAAGGGCACGACGAAAGGAGTGCGCGAGATCGGCCGACTTCTCGGTGTGCGCTACGCGCTCACGGGGAGCGTTCGCAGGGCGGGCAACGCCCTGCGTGTCGCCGCGCAGCTCGTCGACACCGACACCGACGAGCAGCTCTGGGGCGAGAAGTTCAGCGGCACGATGGAGGACGTGTTCGACGTGCAGGAGCGAGTGTCGCGCGCGATCGTCGGCGCGCTGCGTGTGACGCTGTCAGCAGGCGAGGACGCGCGGCTCGCTGAACGTCCGATCCGCGACGCCCGCGCTTACGAGCTGTACCTCAAGGCGCAGGAGCTGGTGCGCCGTTACGGCGCGCCGATCGAGCGCGTGCTCGCGCTGCTGGACCGGGCGGATGAGATCGAGGGCCCGTCGCTGCCGCTGCGCGCGCTGCGCACGTACACTCAGATCATGCAGATGCGCGCGGGAATGACGACCGACGCAGGCGATCTCGTACGAGCCGAGTCCGAGGCGCGCGCGCTGCTGGTCGAAGCACCGGACGCTGCCTACGGACATGCGCTACTCGGCTACATCGCCTACGAGCGCGGCGACCTCGCGGGCGCCGTGCGAGGATTGACACGTGCCCTCGAGTGTGACCCGAGCGATGCCGACGCCCGGTTCTTTCTCGGGATTTCCCTCGAGGCGGCGGGGCAGCACGAGGCGTCGTTCACGACAGCGAAGCGTTTCCTCGAGCTGGATCCGCTCTCCTCGATGGCTGCGCTGATGCTCTGCTCGACATACTGGTTCGTCGGGCTACCGGGGAAGGGGCTGGACGTTCTCGAGAACGCGGTTACGCTCGACCCCGAGAACCCGATCATGCGCTGGACGCTCGGCTACACTCACGCGCTGCTCGGGCACCAGGACGTCGCGCGGGAGCACGCAACGTGGATGGAGGCGCACGTGCCGCAGATGCCGTACACGGCGCACCTGACGGCACTCGTGCACGCGATGGATGGGCGTGCGGCCGACGCTGTCGCGCGGTTGCGAGCGATCGAGGCGATGCAGTTCGACGGGCACCTGACCTTCCACATCAGCGAGCCGTACGCGCTCGCGGGGGAGCACGAGGTCGCCCTGCGTCTCCTGGCGGACGCGGTCGAGCGCGGGTTCTACCCCGGCGACTTCATCGCGTCGCACTGCCCGTTCCTCGAGCCGCTTCGGGGCCTGCCGGAGTTCCCGCCGATCGCCGCGCGCGCGGCACAGCGCGTGGCTGAGTTCCGCGCGTGACTTCGGCCGGCGAGGTGCATTGTATCCCAGCTACCAGTGACTAGTGGACTGCTTGTGAGATGTGGATAGCATCCGTCTTGCAGACGCGGCAGGCATGTTCTCTATCGCCATGGAGCTTACGCTCTCCGCCGCCGACCGACTTGATCTGGAGCGCGTCGTCCGCGC
>JACDHQ010000256.1 GCA_013820975.1 Gemmatimonadaceae bacterium | reverse complement strand
TTCTTTTCGCCGAGCGCCGTCCCCTTCGCGGCAGGGCTCGACGTGGACTTCCGGGACTACCTGCCGTTCGACACGCCGCGCGACGCGCAGGTGGCGCTCGATGCGTTGCGGCCCACGGCGCTCGTCTTCGCCAAGCTCGATGTCTGGCCCGTGCTCGTGACCGCCGCTTCGCAGCGCGGCGTGCGCCTCGGCATGGTGAGTGCCACGCTGCGGGCAGGCTCCACCCGTCGCTCGGCGGCAGCGGGCACACTGCTGCGCGATGCGTACGCCCGCCTCGACGTCGTCGGCGCCGTCGACCCGAGCGATGCCGACCGCCTCGTTGCCCTCGGCGTCCGTCCCGATGCAATCACCGTCACCGGCGACACCCGCTACGACCAGGTGTGGGCGCGCGCAGCCGCGGCCGATCGCACGAGCGATGTCCTGGCCCCGCTTCGCTCCTACCGGCCGACGCTCGTCGCTGGGTCCACCTGGCCTTCGGATGAGGAGCCGCTGCTCCGCGCGTGGGGTCGGCTGCATGCGATACTGCCCGACGCGCGGCTCATCATCGCGCCACATGAGCCCACTGCGGCGCACGTTTCGGCGATCGAAGGATGGGCGACCGGTCAGCGGCTGCTGGCGGCGCGCATCGGCTCGCCGGCCGCGCAGGATGCGGACGTCGTCATCGTGGACCGGATGGGGGTCCTGGGGGACCTGTACGCGCTTGCCGATGCCGCCTACGTCGGCGGTGGCTTTCATGACGCCGGGTTGCACTCGGTGCTCGAGCCGGCGGCATTCGGAGCGCCCGTCCTCTTCGGCCCGCGCCACCATCAGAGCCGCGACGCGACGCTCCTCATCTCGGCGGGTGGTGGTGCCGCGGCTCCCGACGCCGCTGGGCTCGAGCGCATGATGCTCAGCTGGCTGCGCGACGAAAGCGCGCGCTATCAGGCCGGCGCCAGGGCGAGGGCTCTCGTCCGATCGGGACTCGGGGCTGCGCGCCGGGCCTACGACCTCATCGCACGACTGATCTAGCGGGCGCCGCTACGTCTTCGCGGTCTTGCGGGGCGTCACTGCGTCCCGGTCTTCCTTGGGTGCCGTCGCCGACGGGCGATGCAGATAGAAGCCCTGCACGAGATGGACGCCGAGATCGCGGACCGTGTTGAACTCCTCGGCCCGCTCGACGCCTTCGGCGATCACCTTCGCTCCATGATCGTTGGCGAAGCGCACCATGGTCTCCACCAGGTTCTGCTTGATGAAGTTCGTGTCGATCGCGTTGATGAGCGAGATGTCGAGCTTGATGAAGTCGGGCTCGAGGTTCGCGATGGAGCCCAGTCCGGCGTAGCCGCTGCCTGCGTCATCCACCGCAAAGCGGAAGCCCGCATCGCGGAACGCGCGCAGCCGCTCCCGGAACTTCGGATAGTCCTTGATCGCGGTCCGCTCCGTGATCTCGATGACGACGCGGCCAGGCTCCGACACCTCCTTCTCGTTGAACGCCGGGTCGTCGAAATCATGCGGGTCGACGTTCACGAACAGCAGCTTGTCCTTGCCGAGGCGCCCGTCGAGCCCTTCGAGGGCGCGGCTGCGGCAGAGCCGGCTCAGCTCCCACACGAGGTCGGCCTGGTCCGCAACGTCGAACATCACCTCGGGGCTGCGCATGCTGCGCATCTGCCCGCGGGCCAGCGCCTCATACCCGAAGATCTCCATCGTGTCGGTGACCACGATTGGGTGGTAGTCCACGTAGACGCTTCGTTCGCGGAGGCTCGTCCGCAGGTCGGCGACGCGACGTGCCCGCTCCCGCTCCTCCACGCTTCGCGCCGCGTTCGCTGCCTCGCGAATGCCCCGGTAGATCAGCCGCTCGAGCCGCACCTTCGGGTTGTAGTACACGTGCGCGTGGCCCACGTAGATGTCGAACAGCGCGGCCACGTCCTCGCCGTGCGAGCTCTCGATGCGCGCCGCCACCATCCGCTCGAGCCGGCTCGACATCTCCGTGACCTCTGCATCGGTCGCCGCCTTCATCCCCTGCGCCGGGACGTGAAACACGATGTAATCGTCGTCGTTCGTGAAGCTCACCATCACGCGCGTGGGCTCGTCACTCGCATCGTCGAGGAAGTCCCGGACCGCGGCCGCCGTCGTCTCGAGCACGGCGTCGAGCTTCTCCCACCCGTAGATCTCCTCGATCTTGGAGTAGCGCACGAAGTTGAAGTAGAGGACGACCAGCTCCCCGCGTTCCTTGATGAGCTGCCGCGACCGCTCGAGCATCACAGGGAGCGTCGGCAACCCCGAGAGCGAGTCGTGGAGCATGTGCTCGTGCTCGACGTGCTCGGCGCGATCGACCGCACTCTGCGCCGGCGGGACGCGGCGGCTGAGCGCCGAGTGGATGCGCCCCGCAATCTCTTCCGCACTGGCGGGGGGCTGGTACCACTCTTCCGCCCGTAGCTCGATTGCGCGACGGCGCCCCGTCTCATCCCGGCACTCGACGATCAGCGGATACCCGCACCGCCGCGCCGCCTCGGCGGCCGCGCGCAGCAGGTCGGGCGCCTCGGCGCCGGTGAGCACCGCGCGCGCACCCGTCATCGTCCCGACGGCCTCGGCCAGCTGGGCGCCCCCAACCCGTTCCACCCGCCACGACTCAAGCAGGCGGATCGCCTCGTCGATCGCCGGATCGTCGAGATCCGTTACGAGGATCGAGTCACTCACGGGTGGCCGGGACTCGACTCAGGATGTAGAGCGCAGCATGGCCAGGTTGCGCTGGACGGTGACCACGAGCGACGGCAGGTCGAAGGGCTTTTCGACGTAGTCGTCGGCCCCCGTCTGGAGGGCTTCGCGCTTGTCTTCCCACTCGTCCAGCGCGGTGACCATCACGATCCGGACCTTCTTGCCCAGGTCGGGGTGCTGCCTCATGAGGCGACATACCTCCCAGCCGTCGCGCCCCGGCATCATGACGTCGAGCAGCACCAGCGCCGGCCTCACTTCCTCGAACGCCACCAGGGCGTCGTCCCCGTTGTGGGCAACCGTGATCGGATAGCCGCGGATCTCCAGGTACTGGCGGATGATCTCGGCGTTGTCCTGGTTGTCGTCCACCACGAGAATCGGTGGCAGTGCGTGTTCCGTCATGGCGGGACCTGGTGCGGCGGAGGGCGGAAAATGCTCAGTTCGTACATGTCGGGCAAGTTGTACGCCGCGGCACCCCGGCTAGCGCCGCCCGAGCGCCATCGAAACGCCGACGCCATAAACCGCCCCCGTCGGCCCCGGCTCCCCCGCGGCAGCTGAGCTGCCGAACTCGGCGCCCGCCGTGACGCCGATGCGGTTCGTTATGCCGACGTCGGTACCTACCGAGAACCGGAACGAGCCCTTGCTCCAGCTGCTGTCCCCCACCGAGACGCGATTGAGCGCGTAGAACGGCGCCCCGTAGACGGACGCACCACGGATGAAGCTGAATGCCCGACGGTAGCCGATGGCGGCGCCGATCGGCACCTGCGCGGCGATCCCCCCGCGCTCGTTCAGCACCTCCCGGTCAGGCTCACGGGCAGCGCCGACACCGACGAAGCCCGCAACACCGAATGCGCCGCCTGCAAAGCTCCAGATGGGGAGGGCGAGCCGTGCGCCAAAGGCCGGGCCATTGCCGACATCGTCCGCCTGCCTCAGCCCGCCGCCGGCGCTGAGCTGGAAACGCCCTGATCGGGGGGCCCACGCGGCCGCAGCGGCGAACGCTCGCGACCCGCCGCCCATCCCGGCGTTGACCGCGGCCGTGATCCCGGGATTCGCCCAGGCGTTCTGGAGTGTCGGCACCCCGGGCATCTGGGCGTCGAGTCGGCCGGCGGCAGCCAGGAGGCCGGCCGTGATGAACAACTTCTTGGCTGAAGGGGGTAATACGGACATGCGTCGCACCCGGTGGTTGTGATCGCCACCGCGGGGTGCAAGCTGCGTGCTTCAGCGCCCGGCCCGGGCTGATTTGACAACGCCCGTCGCAGGGTGTAGAAGTAGCGTTGGTTCCTTTCCTCCAACCCCGCCTCACATGCGTATCCCCCACACCATGGCGCTCGGCGCGCTGGCCCTTGCCGCAGCCTGCGCCTCCGCTCCGCGAGCCGCCGACGACATCGTGGACGTCACCACCGACCGCGAGGGAGTCCTCGCCACGAGCGCTCGCTGGACCGGCAACCTCTCCCCCACCAACAGCTTCTCCGGCGGGATCAACGGCGCTACCCGCCAGAACACTTACGGGACGGTGGTGATGTCGATCAGCCCCCGCAACAGCAAGGCGACGCGGGTGCAGCTGACCTTCCAGGCTCCGGTGCAGCAATCGACCGTCTTCCGGTGGGCGGTCCTCCCTGGCCGCTGCGGCGCCGGGTCCATCCCGCTGCTCGCGGCAGAGAGCTTTCCCGACCTCGAAGTCAGTTCCAACGGTCGCGGCCAGCTCGACACCGACATTCCCATCGACCTCCCGGTCGCCGGACAGCATCACGTCAATGTGTACTCGCGCGGGTCAAACCTCGCCGATGTCGTCGGCTGCGCGACCCTCCGCTTCGAGGCCCGCTGACCCCCGGTCATTCTTTCAGGTGACGTCGGGCGGGAAACCGCCTGGCC
>JACDHQ010000255.1 GCA_013820975.1 Gemmatimonadaceae bacterium | reverse complement strand
GCTCCACCGTCCGCTGACGAAGCCGCGGCGCCTGGCCGTAGTTGTAGCTGAAGTTCAGGAACACCCCCCGCGCGCCGAACCGCCGCTCGCTGACCTGGATCACCCGGCTATCCTCCTGGCGGAACCCGAACTTCATCGTGTTCAGCGGATCCTGCAAGCGAAGGGTGACGCTCCCCTTGTCATTCAGCACGCGCTGGCGAAGCGCCAGCGTCATGATCGACATCGCCGCGATGCGCCCCTGCTCCGTCGTCATCGGTGCGCGGTACATCAGGAACGACTGCGCATCGAGCGCCTGCATCAGCTTGTAGCTCGCGTTCACCCGGGCCGACCAGCCGATGGAGTTGTTCGACACGTCGGTCGAGAGGTTGCTCGCATCCGTCACCGAGCGGAAGACGTTCACGCCGCCGAAGCCGGTGAAGTCGCCGAGGCGAAACGAACCGTTCGCATCGGCGCCATATGACCGCGCCGTCGCGACGTTGGCGAAGGTCACGAGCGCGACCCCGTTGTCATCCACCGTGCGGACCGCGCGCACCGCATCTACCGTGTGGCGAAAGAACGGCGTCAGCTGAATCGACCCCTTGCTGAACGACTCCTGGAAGCCGAGCTCCATCGCGTGCGTGTACTCCGGCTTCAGGAACGGATTGCCCCGGAACGTATTGAGCGCATCTTCCCGGAAGGTGAACGGGTTCATCTGCGAGGTATGCGGCCGGTTGACGCGCTTGGAATAGCTCGCCTTCAGCTGCCGCGTCGGCGTCGCATCGTACGAGACGAGGCCGCTCGGGTACAGGCTGCGGTAGTCGTTGTCGTACGACTCGTTCGTCGTGGCAAGGTCGAAGGTGGATATCGCCTGCTCGCCGCGGATGCCACCCTGCAGGTTGAACTTGCCGATGCTGCGGCTCAGCACCGCGTAGAGCGCGTGCACCTGGTCCTGGTAGTTGAACGCGTTGCTGCGCGCCGCGTCCGGCTCGTACCCGTTGGTGAGGTACGAATAGCGCGAGGCACTGAAGCCGTTGTCCAGCTCCCGCTTCACACCCTTGTAGCCGAATTCCATCTTGCCGCGCGCACCGAAGGGGCGGATGATGTCGGCCTGCGCCGTCACGTCCGTCCGGGACTCGTCGAGGCGGTCCTGCTGCCGGAGCGGCTGGGTGGTCGCCGCCGTGCCGTCCGGGCTCCGGGCCTGGTCGAGGTATGACGACATGAAATCCGTGTTGGAGGAGTTCAGGCGAACCTCCCCCGAGAGCTCCTTCCGTTGCGGCTGGGTCGTTCGCTTGAACGCCAGCGACACGTCGCCCAGCCTGTCGCGGCTCGCGGCCTCGGTCATCCGATCAAAACGTGCTGCCACCTGCCCGACCGCATCGAGCTCCTGGTAGTAGTTCTCCATCTCGCGCTCGAACGACCGGCGGTTGAAGAGCAGGTTCGTCGAGACGACGTCGGTCTTGTTCAGCTTGTACTCGGCGGTGCCGGTCATGTTGTGCGACCGCGGGTGCATGAACCCGAAGTTGTTGGCGTTGAGGTACCGGGTCGGCGTGAGGAAGAGGTTCTCGCGATTGGTGAACCCCGCCGTCTCGCGCTCGTCGCGCATGTAGCCATAGCTCGCGAAGAGCGTGACGGGCCCCTGCTGGTGGCCCACATTGCCCGAGCCGTTCATCATCCCGGTGGTCCCGGCGCCGAGCACGATGCCCGCACTGGTGCCGAGGTCGGCGTTCTGCTTGAGCACGATGTTGAGGATGCCGGCCATCCCCTCGGGGTCGTCCTTCGCCGACGGGTTCGGGACGACCTCGACACGCTCGACGATGTTCGACGACAGCTGCGCGAGAAAGTTGCCAAGCTGCTCGCCGCGCATCGGCGTCGCGCGGCCGTTGATCTGGACGACGACGTTCTGGTTGCCGCGGAGGCTCACGCGATTGTCGCCGTCCACCTCGACCCCTGGCACGTTGCGCAGCACGTCGACCGTGTTGCCACCCGATGCGGTGGGCATGTCGCGCACCGTGTAGCTGTTGCGATCGGGGGCGAGCACCGCCTTGTCGGCGTCCGCGGTCACCACCGCTCCCTCGAGCTGCATCGCGACCGCGGCCAGCGTCACGTTGCCGAAGTCCACCCGCGGCTCGGCCATGGTAATGGTGAGCGGCTTCTCGACCGGTGCATAGCCGATCGCGCGGAGACGGACCGAGTAGCGGCCCGGGGCGAGCCCCTCGATGCGAAAGGTGCCGTCGGTGCGGGCGATCGCGCCGGCAACCAGTGCCGAGTCGCGCGCCGACCGCACGGCGACCGATGCGGAGCCGATCGGCTGGCCCGCCTCGCCGACCACGCTGCCGGTGAGCTGGCCAGGCATCTGGGGGACCTGGGCCAGCAGGGGGGTCGCGACGAAAGTCGCCGCGACGGCGAAAATGAACGTGCGCAGGAGGCGCATGGGATCAACTCGGGAAGTTTGGACCCGGCGGACTGCCGGGGACGAGCGGTGCTTCGCTCGTCGATGCCGAGTCTAGCCTTCGCGCGCCGTGTGGTGGTCATGGAACTGTCAGGGATTCGGGGGGATCGTCCCTCCGGATCTCCACTTGTAATACGTATTGCATACAGGAAACGTTGCTACGGAAGCGACCGGTTCTGGACAGGGCGCCCACCAGTACCGAGCTTTGCTGCGCCGGATCCCACCCCACACACTGGAGCGACCATGACCTCACCCCTCAGCGGCGCGGCAGGCGATACCTCGTCCACCGGACTCAGCGCGAACGTCGCCGGCGCCATTGCCTACCTGCTCGGCCCCATCACCGGCGTCATCCTGCTGATCATCGAGAAGGAGAGCCGCTTCGTCCGATTCCACGCCGCGCAGTCCACCGTCCTTGGCGTCGCGATGGTCGTCGTGTCGATCGTGCTCTCGATCCTGACCACCATCCTGGCCGTCGTGCCGATCCTCGGCTGGCTCGCCGCGATCCTGCTGAACTTCGTCTTCAGCCTCGCTTGCTTCGTGCTGTGGATCGTGCTGATGTGGAAGGCGTTCAACGGCGAGGAATGGGAGTTTCCGATCGCTGGGGCATATGCACGGTCCATGATCAAGTGATCGCGGGCGGTCGGCGGCGAACCGCCGCCGTACACCTGCAACACGACCGACCTTTGCTCTTCTACGGTGGCGAACCGCCGCCGTACAACTGCAACACTATCAACATTGCAGTTCCACGGTGGTGCCCCGCCACCGTACACCTGCAACAACAATCAATATTGCAGTTCCCCGGTGCTGCCCCGCCACCGTACACCTGCAACAACAATCAATATTGCAGTTCCACGGTGCTGCCCCGCCACCGACGCCGGAATATGATCTCGATCAAGACGCTTCTCCCCCTGCTGCTGCTCCCTATCGGTGCGTGTGCGTCAGCTCGCATCGCACCGGAGCCGCAGGCGTTGCCCAACGCCGGCAGCATGATGGAGAACCTGCCGATCGTGAACGGCATCATCGACGGGCAGGCGGTGACGCTGCTGCTCGACACCGGCGCGTCGATCACCTGCCTGCAGCCCGCTGCCTCGATGCGCATCGGCCGCGTGCCGGTTGGAATCAGCCGCCTCGGCGGCGTGGGTGACACCACGCGGACCGTGCGGACGTTCGGCCGCGCGATGGTGGAGCTCGGGGAGTTCAGCACGGTCGTGCAGTCACTGCACGGCTGCCCCACCCTGCCGCTCGTCGGCCGCAGCGGCCGCATCATCGATGGCGTCATGGGGGGCGACGCGCTGCGTGGGCTCACCGTCGTGATCGACTATCCGATGAACGCGGTGCGCGTGCTGCCGGTGTGGTCTCCGGTCGCCGCCGACTCGGCGACGGCGCTTCCGGTCACGTTCGCGCGCAACCTGCCGATCATCACCATCGAGTTGCAGACCCGCGGCCGGTGGCACCCGGTCTCGCTGCTGCTCGACACCGGCGCCGATGTCAGCCTGCTGCTCGACGCTGCACTCGCCGATTCGCTCGGGCTCGAGTCCGACCCCTACGCACAGCCAAGCGAGCGCCGCGGGCTCGGCGGCGGGATCGCGACGCGTTCCTATTATGTGTCCCGGGCGCGACTCGGCACCCTCGACGTGCGCGACCTGTCGATCGAAGTGGCCTCGTCGGGGCTGACGCAGCTCTTCCAGCACGGCGTCCAGGGGATTGCCGGTAGCGACTTCCTCCGCCACTTCCGCCTCGAGCTCGACCTGGGGAACGGGCGGATGAGCCTCGAGTCGCCCGGCCCCGGGCGCACCGTCTGCGGCACGCAGTCGGGAATCTGCGTCGCACCGCGCCCCGCGCGTGACGGCTATGTGGTGCAGGCCGTCCGCCCACGCTCCATCGCCGCGCGCTACAGCATCGTCCCCGGCGAGACGATCCTCCGCGTCGGCAGCGCCGAGGCGAACCGGATGAACGGCGCCGAGATACGGGCCGCGCTGGCGCCGCAGAACGGCCTCGTCTCGCTCTGGATCCTGAACACCTTCGGCCGCACCAGGCGCGTGGATTTCAGGATCACCGAGTAGGGGAACTGGCAGCAGGCCACCTGGCCCATCATGCACACCCGACTTTGCCGTCTCACGGTTGCGCGATCCAGCCC
>JACDHQ010000254.1 GCA_013820975.1 Gemmatimonadaceae bacterium | reverse complement strand
CTGTACGAGTTCAGTATCCTCCTGTCGGCCATCGTCTACAGGCGGCGGATGCGGCGCGCGGAGAACGCCATCGGGTCCGCGGCCGAAGCCGCGGCCTGATGCGCCTGAGCCACTTCGCCCTTGCCATGCAGCTCGCACTTCCGGCGCTGCTGGCCGCAGGCGCGTCTACGGCAGGGGCGCAGGTGCGGCCCGACATCGGGCGACCGGCACCGGCGGCGCGCGATACCACGCCGCGCACGCCGGGAACGGGTGCCGATAGCATCCGCCGCGTCGAGTGGGTCGCCGAGGATTCGGTGGCGCGGGCGCTGCTGGGGCGCCCCGGCTACACGTTCACGCGTTATCAGGGGCCGATCGTCACCTTCGATGCGCTGACGCGGGCGATCGACCTCTTCATCGGACTCGGTGACACGACGGGGGTCGCCGTGCAACGCGGCGAGGAGCTGATCGTCGCCGACACCGCGATCCGCTACAACGAGGAGACCGGCCGCGCCGTCGCGACGGGACGCGTCTACATCCGGGAAGGGCGGACCGAGCTCACCGGCATCGGCGGTGAGTACAACCTGCGTGAGCGGTCGGTGACGATTCGCGGTGGGCGCACGACGTTCGAGACCGAGGAGTCGTGGATCGTTTCGGCGGACCCGCTCAAGATCCAGGAGGTGGACTCGAGCGAGGGCCAGGGCCACAACGTCTTCGGCCGGAGCGGGACGCTCACGAGCTGTACCGACACGACGCACTCCGGGTTCCCGCACTACCACTTCGCCTTCGGTGAGGTGAAGCGCACGGTGGGGCGCACGATGGTCGCCCGCCCAGCCGTCCTCTACATCGAGGACATTCCGGTCATATGGCTGCCGTTCGTCTTCCAGGACATGCGAGAGGGGCGGCGCAGCGGTTTGATGACGCCGCGGATCGGCGTCACGGACTTTGTGCGCAACAGCCCGAGCTACCGTCGCAACGTCGAGAACCTCGGCTACTACTGGTCGATCAACGACTACATGGATGCCGACGCCACGATCGACTGGCTCAGCGGCACCGGGCGCGGCGCGAACGAGGCGCCGGGCTGGACGCGCTACAACGCCGATTGGCGGTATCGGTGGATCGACCGCTTCCTCTCCGGAGGACTCGCGTCGAGCTACACCCGCCAGGGCGATGGCGTCAAGAACCTCGCGGTGTCGTGGAACCACAACCAGGAGTTCACGCGTCACCGGTCGCTGCGCGCCAACGTGAACTGGATGCAGAACACGACCGTCCAGCGCGAGACACGGGTCGATCCCTTCGCCGTGCTGGCGACGATCAACTCGTCGGTCAACCTTCAGGATCGTATCGGGCCGGCCGCCGTGGCGCTCGGCGGCTCACGCAAGCAGTTCTCGGGACGCGCCGAAGTGGAGCAGACGTTCCCGACGTTGAGCGTCACGACCGGCACGCTCAACCTGCGGCCATGGCTGAACTGGACGCCGAGCTTCCAGTTCAACGAACAGCGCCGGACCGACATCACGCAGGCATCGCAGCTTGGCGCGCTCCTGCGCGAGCAGAGTGGACAGCTCGTCGCCGATACGGTCGGCAACGATGAACGGCGGACGTCGGCGAGCTTCGACACACCGCTCGAGATCTTCGGATTCAGCCTGCGCAACGCGTTTCGGTTCGCGGAGCGTGAGGTGACCTTTCCGCAGGTCATCAAGGTCGTCAGCGCGGACACGACGCTTCCCGAGGTGGACCGCATCTTTGCCCGCACGTATATATCAGAGGTCACGTGGGACCCGAGCTTTTCGCTGCCGGCATTCGCGCAGGGCACCTGGAACCTCACGCCGTCGCTCGGGTTTGCCAACGTCAATCCGGGACCGTTCATGGTGCGGTCGCACTACTCCGGCGGACGGTGGATCCGCCAGACGAAGCGGCCGACCGCTGGCGTCAGCATCTCGCCGACGTTCTACGGACTGTTCCCGGGCTTCGCAGGCTTCAGCCGCTTTCGTCATGCAGTCACGACTTCGCTGAGCTACACCTTCGCCCCGCGGGCCGGCGTGAGCGACGAGTTCCTGCTCGCGCAGAACGAGAGCCCGCGCAACTATATCGGGGCGCTGTCGCAGAACCAGCTGTCGCTGACGCTCGGGACGAACATCGAGGGAAAGGGGCGGCCGGCCGCCGGGGATACCTCGGCCACGGTCGAGTCGGCGCCCAAGGTGCGCGTCCTGTCGCTGAACTTCACGCCGCTGTCGTACGACGTATCCCGGTACATGAAGTATCGAGACGACGGCGCGCCGAATGCGCTCGTCCGCGGCCTCACCACCTCGAACTTCGGGACGTCGATCAGGTCCGACCTGTTGCCCGGGGTCGATTTCTCGCTCGACCACTCGCTCTTCCAGGGCGAGGTATTGAGCGACACGGCGGTGTTCAGTCCGTACCTGACGCGTGTCGGCGGGTCGTTCCAGCTGAATGCCGCACGCAACCCGCTGATCATGTTCGCCCGGCTCCTCGGCCGGGCGGTGCCGGCGACGAACACCGCCACGGCGGAGATCGTGAGCCCCGCGGATCCTGCCGAGGCCCGTGCGGCGGCGGCGCTACCGATCGCGGGTAGCCAGGGGCGGACGGCGCAGGTGGTCGTACCGCCGCGGGATGGGTGGGACGCGTCGTTCACGTTCAGCATGTCGCGCCAGCGCCCCCCAAGCGGCGACGCCAACATCATCAACTTCGACCCGGAGCTCTTCTGCGAGCCCCTGAGGGGGGCCAACCCGCTGGCCTACCAGAACTGTCTCACGCGCGCGAGCTTCACCCCGACACCCGAGGCGCCGGTGACGAGCCCCGGCGCAGGCGGAGCGTTCTACCGCATCCCGCCCGCGACGTCGATCGGGTCGAACCTCCGGTTCACGCTCACGCCGAAGTGGACTGGCACGTGGCAAACGAACTACGACGTCGAGCGGAATGAGTTCGCGAGTCATGTCGTCTCGCTGCAGCGCGACCTGCATGACTGGCGGGCCAACTTCTCGTTCACGCAAAGCCCCAACGGCAGCTTCGCGTTCAGCTTCTTCATCGCCCTCAAGGCCGAGCCTGACCTGAAGTTCGACTACAACCGGGCGACGTACCGGCGGGAAGCGGGCAGGTAGGGCGTCGGGGGCGCGGGCGGCGCCTGGGACTGCGGCCAAGATTGCGGCCAAGATTGCGGCCCGCGCGACTGCGCGCGGCGATCGTTCCCGCTCTGCACTGTTTCGGGCGCCCGGGGGCATCTGTCCTCCGCGGGGGACAAACGTCTGGTGTCCGGCTGCTGGTAGTATCGCGCAAGTCATTGTTTCGCAAGTGCTTGCCACCGGACACCGCCGCGGATCGCCACGTGCCTCATGGGGGAGCGACCCTTCCGCTCAGGATAGACCCATGCGTGCAATCCGCTCGACCTCGGCGCTCGTGGCGCTCCTCCTCCTCGCCGGCTGCGGGGACCTGCTCAACGGTGTCGACTCCCGCGACCCGACGAACCTGTCGTACTCGATCACCACCGAGACATCGACTGGGACGCTGCGCGGCGTGATGCTGACCTGGGAAGCCCCCCGCGCGCGCGATGCCTGGAGCTATTCGGTGTACGGTCGGCCATCGACCGTCGGCGAGTGGTACCTCGTGGGCATCACCACCTCGACGACCTTTCACGATGCCGGCGCACCGCAACGGCAGTACTATGTCGCCGCGCGGGATGCGGACGACTCCGAGTTCGGGCGTACCCGGACGATCACCATCGAGGCGCCCGTGAGCCTGGCGGCACCGGACGCGCTGACCGGCATCTCGCTCAACCGGGCCGTGCAACTGGGGTGGGCGGACAACGCGCGGATCTCCGGGGGGTCGGCGTTTCGTCACTATCGGGTCTTCTCCACCGCGGTGACGCCGAGTGGCGGGTGCGACCTCGGCCGGTGGGAGGTCGAAGGCGCCACGGGATCCAACACCTTCCTGGTGTCGGGGATCAGCAATGGCGTGTCGCGCTGCTTTGCGGTGACCGCGATGAGCATGAGCGGCGTGGAGAGCGCGATGAGCCGCGCCTGGATCGACACCCCGCGGTACGATGCGCGGCACGTGGTCATCGATGCCTTCGCGCTGCGGCCGGCGAGCTCCGGGTTCATCTTCCATGAGGCGGGCGCGAACCGGTTCGGTGCCGTGGTGGACGGGTCGCGCAGCGATGCGGATTTCCGCGTGGAGCAGGCACAGGATGGGTCGTTCGTGATCCGCGCCATGCGCGACGCGGTGCGATTGGCGGCATTCGGGTCGGCGCCCGTTCCCGACCTCACCTCCATCGACGTCGCGCCGGCGACCGGCTATGGCGCGAGTGACCTCACCGTGCAGCCGGGGCACGCGTACGTCTTCCGTATCGTGAGGGCAGACGGAGTCCGGTACGGTGCGGTGCGGATCGCCTACGTCGCGGCGGGCCACGTGGTGCTCGACTGGGCATACCAGTCGGCCGCCGGAAACCCCGAGCTCGTGGTGGGCTTCATGCCGTGACGGTGGCCCGGCGGCGTGCGCCTGACAGCGCTCCCGGTGGGCGATACATTCTGGGATGCACGAGCCGCTGTCACTCGACGGAAATTCACTGACGCTCGACGACGT
>JACDHQ010000253.1 GCA_013820975.1 Gemmatimonadaceae bacterium | reverse complement strand
GACGGAGCTCATCGTCCGCAAGGCGCGGCACGGCTCCACCGGCTATGTCGACCTGTTTTTCTACGCGCAGTGGATGCGATTTGAGGACATGCTGGACCCCGATCGCTGACCTGCGCCCTCCCTCCCCCCCATGCGAACATCATCCAGGTTCATTTGCGCGATCCCGCTGATCGCAGTCGCCATCCTCGGCGGCTGTGCCACGGCGGCGCCGAGTGGTGACGCGATCACGCGGCTGCAGGTGCGCCGCGACGCGCAACCCCGCGCCGCCGCCGTGCACCGCTCGCTCGGCATCGCGCTGTACAAGGCCGACCGCATTCCCGAGGCGCGTGCGGCGCTGTCGGAGGCGATGCGGCTCGACTCGCGCGACGGTGCCACCGCCCTCTATCTCGGCCTCGCGGCAGAAAAGCAGGGTGACCTGGCCGCGGCGCGGGAGGCGTACGTCTCGTACCTTCGCCACGGCCGCACGCGCGGCGTGCGATCGCAGCTCCAGGCGCGGCTCGCCACCCTCCAGCGCCGCGAGCTGGAGCAGGCGGCCAAGACAGCCGTCGCCTCCGAGGCCACCATCGGGACGTCGGCGGGCCACCCGCGCGTCGTCGCGGTGATGCCCTTTCGCTTCACCGGATCCGACAGCTCGCTCCGTCCACTCGAGCGGGGGATGGCGGAGCTGGTGACGACCGACCTTGCCCGCTCCAGCGCGCTGACCGTGGTGGAGCGCGCGCGGATGCAAGCACTGCTCAACGAGCTCGCGCTGCAGCAGGGGTCGGGCGACCCGGCGACTGCCGTGCGCGCAGGCCGCATGCTTCAGGCGGGGCGGCTGGTCCAGGGAGGCATCCTGCTCGTCGGTGCGGAACAGTTGCGCGTCGATGCGGCGATCGTGGATGTGCCGACGTCGGCTGCCGTCGGCGGCGCGGCGGGGGATGACCGGCTCGGCGCCCTCTTCGACCTCGAGAAGCGCCTCGTGCTGGACCTCTTCACCAGTCTCGGCGTGACACTCACCGCGGCCGAGCGGCGCGCCTTCGACCAGCGCCCCACGCGCTCGCTCGCGGCGTTCCTGTCGTTCAGCCAGGGATTGATGGCCGAGGATGCCGGCGACTTCGACGCGGCGCGGCGGTTCTTCGACAACGCGTTCCGTATCGACCCAGGCTTCGGCGCCGCGGCACAGCGGGCTGCGACCGCGGCGGACATCGTGGCCGGCGAGCAGGTGACGACGGAAACGGTCGAGGCGCAGGCAGCGACTGGCACCGAAGGCCAGGTCGCGGCGGCAGCCGTGCAGGGCACCGTGCTGGCGACCGCCTCGAGCGCCGAGATGGCCTCCACGCTGTCGTCGGTGGTCAACGACGTCAACACCACACAGTCCGGTACGGCCGCGGCCGGGACGACGACGGTCGGGGGTGGCAACCCCAATCCGTCGGCTCCGGGGCGCGATCCGGTGTCCGAGGGCAGTGGCAACGACAGTCCAACGACGCGCGCGGCGAAGGTCGTGATCGTGATCGGCATCCCGGGCACCACGCCAACCATCCTTCCCGCAGGGCGGCCATGATGATGCGACGCTTCCTCACCGCCGCCGCCGCGCTCGCCGTGGCGACGCCCGCCGGAGCGCAGCTGTTCGACGGCATGCGCCTCCAGACGGGCCCGCAGTTCGTGCAGTATCGCATCGCGGGCCCGATCGACGAGACGATCAGCGAGCTGGCCATCCCCATCTTCGCAATCGTGCCGATCGGCAGCCGGTTCTCCGTCGATGTGGGAACGTCGTACGCGCAGTCGCGCGTTCGCTTCGCCGGCGGCGAGAGCACGGTGAGCGGGCTGACGGACACGCAGCTGCGCGCGAACTACTCACTCGGTAACGACTTCATCGTCCTCACCGCCGGCGTCAACCTCCCCACCGGCGAGACGACCGTCGCCCTCGACCAGCTGCTCGCGGCGAGCCGCATCGCGAACGACTTCCTGTCGTTCCCGATCTCCAGCATGGGGGCAGGGACGGCCGTGACCGGCGGCATGGCGATCGCGCGGCCGCTCGGAACATGGAACGTCGGCGCCGGCGGCAGCGTGCGCCTCGCGTCCGCATTCGACCCGGTGCAGCCGGAGTCGGGTCCGGTGCCGCGCTACCAGCCCGGCAACGAGTACAAGCTCCGGGTCGGTGCCGACCGGCCGGTGGGCGCGGGGCAGTTTGCCCTCGGCCTCACCTTCTCCACCTTCGGCGAGGACGACTTCGCCGGTTCGCTGTACAACACCGGGGACCGCTACGTGGGCCAGGTCGGCTATGCGCGCCCGGTGTCGTTCGGGACGTTCACCATCGGCGCGTGGAACCTGTATCGCAGCGCCGGGCAGCTCATCGGCGGCGTCGATGTTCCGTGGGACAACATCGTGAACGCCAGCACATCGCTCGCGATCAACACGCGCGGACCGACGATCGAACCGAGCGTGCAGGTGCGGAGCTGGTTCCAGCGCGTGGGCGCCACCAGCGCGGACGCCGCGCGCACCGACCGCAGCACCCTGGCCGAACTCGGGCTGCGCGCGCGCGTCGCTGCCGGGCCGTTCGCCGTGTTCCCGGGGGTTGGCTTTGCGTTCGGCGGCCTGGCTGCGGGCGCCGATGATACGGCAAGGCTCACCGGTTTCCGGGGCACGTTGGGGGTGCAGATCCGGTAGTATATTCCGGCACCACCCTCGTAAACCCCGGAACGAGCTGCAGCGATGGCCGGCCACAGTAAATGGAAGACGATCAAGCACGCGAAGGCCGCGACTGACAAGAAGCGCGGCATCCTCTTTACCAAGATCATCCGCGAGATCACCGTCGCCGCCAAGACCGGCGGCGGCGACCCGGGGGGCAATCCCCGGCTCCGCCTGGCCATCGACACCGCCAAGGGCGTGTCGATGCCGAAGGAGAACATCGAGCGCGCGATCAAGAAGGGGACCGGCGAGCTCGAAGGGGTGGATTACCAGGAAGTGTCGTACGAGGGGTACGGGCCCGGTGGCGTGGCGCTGATCGTCGATGCGCTCACCGACAACCCCACGCGCACAGTGGCCGAGGTGCGCCATGCCTTCTCCAAGTATGGCGGCTCGATGGGCGCCATGAACTCCGTCGCCTGGATGTTCGACAAGTGTGGACAGGTCCTGCTCGACGCGGCGGGTCGGGACGAGGACGCGGTGCTGGAGCAGGCCCTCGAGGCAGGTGCGCAGGACTTCCGGCACGAGGGGGACCAGTTCGTCGTCTCCACGGCCGTGCCCGACTTCCATGCGGTGCAGGCCGCGCTCGAGGCTGCGGGGTTCCCGGCGCTGGAGGCCGAGTTGGCGATGGTGCCGAAGAACACGGTGAAGGTCGAGGGGGACACGGTGAAGGACCTGTTCCGGCTCATCGAAGCGCTGGAGGACCTCGACGACGTGCAGAAGGTCTGGGCGAACTTCGACATCGACGAGGCCGACCTGCCCGACGCGTGATCGTCCTCGGCATCGATCCCGGGACGGCCGTCACCGGCTACGGCGTCGTCTCGGGTGACGGGCCGGCGCGGATGCAGCTCGTGGAGTGCGGCGTCATCCGCACGCCCGCTCGCGACCCCCTGCCCTCACGGCTCTTCGAGATCCACGCGGGCATCACGGAGCTCATCGCGCGCCATCGCCCCGATGTTCTGGCCGTGGAAGACGTGTTCTACGCGCGCAACGTGCGCACGACGATCGTGCTCGGCCACGCGCGCGGCGTCATCCTCCTCGCCGGTGCACAGCACGGACTGCCGATCCACGAGTTTCCACCCGCTGAGATCAAGAAGGCCGTGGCGGGAACCGGTGCGGCCACCAAGGAACAGGTGCAATTCATGATGATGCGGCTGCTGCGCCTCAAGACGGTGCCGTCGCCCTCCGACGCGGCCGACGGCATCGCCGCCGCACTCACGTGCCTCATGGGGGTCCGGATCCCGAAGCTGCGCGGGGACGCCTCGACGATCGGAGTGCACCCGTGATCTCGCGCATCACCGGCACGCTGCTCGTGAAGGATCTCGAGCGCGTCGAAATCATGACCGCGAGCGGCCTCGGCTACGAGCTGCTGGTGCCGCTCAGCGTGTACGAGACGCTGCCAAAGCCGGGTGAGGCGGTGACGCTGGAGACCTACCTGGTGGTGCGTGAGGACCAGTGGCTCCTCTTCGGGTTCAGCAGCGGCACGGAGCGGCGTCTCTTCCAGAAGCTCCTCGGCGCCAACGGCGTGGGTCCGGCGCTGGCGCTCGGGCTGCTGTCGAACCTGACGGCGGAGCGGCTCATCCGCGCGATCCAGGAGAAGGATATCGCCACGCTGCAGGGCGTGCCCCGCGTCGGAAGGAAGAAGGCCGAGCGGCTGATCCTCGACCTCAGTGACAAGCTCGGCGACGTCCCGCGTGAGTCGTCGGTGGCGGGCGTGAAGGGAGCAGGCGCTGGTGCCGACGATGCGATCCGCGCGCTCGTGTCGCTGGGCTATACTTCCGCCGATGCGGAGAAGGCTGTCCGCGCCGCCCTCGACTCCGGACCGCGCGGCATGAGCGCGCCGGAACTCATTCGTACCGCCCTGGCCAGGATGAGGTGACCGTGCCCGATCTCGCCGCCCGCCGTACCAGCAC
>JACDHQ010000252.1 GCA_013820975.1 Gemmatimonadaceae bacterium | reverse complement strand
GCGCTGGCCACCGTCGAGGTGACCGGATTCCCGGCGATCATCCGCCCGTCGTTCACGCTCGGCGGGACCGGGGGCGGGATCGCGTACAACCGAACCGAGTTCGAGGAGATCGTCCGCCGCGGGCTCTACGAGAGCCCGACGACGCAGGTGCTCATCGAGCGCAGCCTCATCGGCTGGAAGGAGTTCGAGCTCGAGGTGATGCGCGATCACGAGGACAACGTGGTCATCGTGTGCTCGATCGAGAACCTCGACCCGATGGGCGTGCACACCGGGGACTCGATCACCTGCGCGCCGGCGATGACGCTGACGGATCGCGAGTACCAGCTGATGCGGGACGCAGCCGTGGCGATCATCCGCGAGGTTGGCGTGGACGCCGGCGGCTGCAATATCCAGTTCGCGGTGAACCCCGCCGATGGCGAGATGATCGTGATCGAGATGAACCCCCGAGTGTCGCGATCGTCGGCGCTCGCCTCGAAGGCGACGGGATTCCCGATCGCGCGCATCGGCGCGAAGCTCGCCGTCGGGTACCGCCTTGACGAGATCCCCAATGACATCACGAAGACGACCCCGGCGTCATTCGAGCCGGTGCTCGATTACGTGGTGGTGAAGGTGCCGCGCTTTGCGTTCGAGAAGTTCGCCGCGGCGAGCCCGCAGCTCACGACGCAGATGAAGTCGGTCGGCGAGTCGATGGCGATCGGGCGCACCTTCAAGGAGGCGTTCCAGAAGGGGCTGCGCGCACTCGAGACGGGACGTGCCGGCTGGGTCATCGCCCCGAGGCTCCAGGATGACCGCCTGGACGACGACTCGGACGAGATGCTGCGCGCTGCGCTCCGCCAGCCGACTCCGGAGCGGGTGTACCAGGTGAAGCATGCCCTGCTGCGTGACTGGTCGATCCCCGACGTGCACGAACTCACGGGCATCGACCCCTGGTTCCTCGGCCAGTTGCATGAGCTGGTGGAGGCCGAGCGGTGGTATGCAGGGCTTGCGGGGCCCGACGCGGCGGCCATCCGGCGCATGAAGCGCTTCGGGTTCTCCGATGTGCAACTCGGGGCGCTGCGCGGGGAGCGCGAGGCGGACGTGCGATCGCACCGGCTGTCGCTGGGGATACGACCGGCATACAAGATGGTGGACACCTGTGCAGGGGAGTTCCCGTCGTCCACGCCGTATCTCTACTCGAGCTACGATGAGGAGGACGAGGCGCCGAAGAGCGGCCGCCGGTCGGTGATCATCCTCGGGAGCGGGCCGAATCGCATCGGGCAGGGAGTCGAGTTCGATTATTGCTGCGTGCGCGCCGTGATGGCGCTGCGCGAGCAGGGGTACGAGACGATCATGATCAACTCGAACCCCGAGACGGTATCGACCGACTTCGACACGTCGGACAAGCTCTACTTCGAGCCGCTGACGCTCGAGGACGTGCTCGCCGTGGTGGACCGCGAACAGCCCGAAGGCGTGATCGTGCAGCTCGGCGGGCAGACGCCGCTCAAGCTCACGAGGGCGCTGGAAGCCGCGGGCGTGCGGATACTCGGGACGTCGCCGGATTCGATCGACGCGGCCGAGGACCGTCGCCGGTTCGACGCGATCGCCAACGAGCTCGGGCTCAAGCAGCCCGCCAACGGCACGGCGACGAGTGTCCCCGAAGCGCTCAAGGCGGCGGAGCGCATCGGCTATCCGGTGCTGGTCCGGCCGTCGTATGTGCTGGGAGGACGGGCGATGCAGATCGTCTACGACGCGGCCCAGCTCGAGGACTACTTCGCGACGGCGTCGCGCGCCTCCGAGGAGCGGCCGGTGCTGATCGACCGGTTTCTCGAGGACGCATACGAGTGCGATGTGGACGCGATCTCCGACGGGACGCACGTCGTGATCGGCGGCATCATGCAGCACATCGAGGATGCGGGCATCCACTCCGGCGACTCGGCGAGCGTGCTGCCACCGTACCTGATCGGCGAGCGTGACCTGGCGACGATCCGCGAGCAGACGGTCGCCCTCGCGAAGGCGCTCGGCGTGGTCGGGCTGATCAACGTGCAGTTTGCGATCAAGGACGGCACCGTCTACGTGCTCGAGGTGAATCCGCGTGCGAGCCGCACCGTGCCGTTCGTGTCGAAGGCCATCGGCGTGCCGCTCGCGTCGCTCGCGGCCCGGGCGATGCTCGGCGAGACCCTCGCGGAGATGGGATTCACCGAGGAGGTCGTGCCGCCGTACGTGTCGGTGAAGGAGGCGGTGTTCCCGTTCAGCAAGTTCGCGGGCATCGACCCGGTCCTCGGGCCCGAGATGAAGTCCACCGGGGAGGTCATGGGCATCGCAGACTCGTTCGGCCAGGCCTTCGCGAAGGCGCAGATGGCGGCGTCGAACGCCCTGCCGCTCGAGGGGGCGATCCTGATCACGGTGAACGACAACGACAAGGCGAACGTGACGCCGATCGCGCGACGCTTCCACGAGATGGGCTTCACGCTGTATGCGACGACCGGGACGTCGCGATTCCTTCGGGCGCGCGGCATCCCCTGTGAGCGGACCCTCAAGATCCATGAGGGGCGGCCGAACTGCTTCGACCTCATCGTGAACCAGCAGGTGCAACTCCTGGTGAACACGCCGTTCGGCAAGCACGCGCAGCGGGACGACTATACGATGCGGCAAGCGGCGATCCGTCACCACATCCCGTATACGACCACCCTGTCGGGGGCCGCGGCGGCCTCCGATGCGATCCTCTCGCTGCGCTCGCGCACGCCCGGCGTGCGATCGCTGCAGGAATGGCAGGCGATGCTCGGCGTCGCTGTCGCCGAGCCGTCCTGAGGCTCCCTCTATCCTGGCCATGACAGACTACTTCGTGCATGAATCCGCGTACGTCGATGACGGGGCCGTCATTGGGGCAGGCAGCAAGATCTGGCACTTTTCCCACGTGCTGCCCGGGGCCGTGATCGGGGAGCGCTGCAACCTCGGCCAGAACGTGGTCGTGATGAGCGGCACGCGGATGGGCAACAACGTGAAGGTGCAGAACAACGTGTCGATCTACGAGGGCGTCGAGATCGAGGATGACGTGTTCTGCGGGCCCTCGATGGTCTTCACCAACGTCGTGAATCCGCGCAGCCACGTGAGCCGGAAGCACGAGTACCGGCGCACGCTCGTGCGCCGGGGGGCATCGATCGGCGCCAACGCGACGATCGTGTGCGGCGCGACCCTCGGCGAATATGCCTTCGTCGGGGCAGGCGCCGTGATCACGAAGGACGTGCCGGCCTATGCCCTGATGGCGGGGGTGCCAGCCCGCCGGATCGGCTGGATGTGCCAGTGCGGGGAGCGGCTCGGCGTGAGCGGTGCGGGGAAATGCGAGGCGTGCGGCATGGAGTTCGAGCGCGACGGCGATGGCATTCGTCCCGTCTCCGGAGCGGCGGCATGAGCCCGGCGTCGCCGGAGCGCTTCCGGATCGTCCTCGTCGGATGCGGACGCATCAGCTCCAATCACCTGACCGCCATCGGCAAGGTCGATGGGCTCGACCTCGTGGCCGTGTGCGACACCGACCTCGCGCGCGCGCAGGCGGCGGCTGAGCCGCTCGGGCTCCCCGCGTTCCGGACGCTCGATGAGCTCCTGGCGACCGTCGAGTGCGACGTCGTCACGATCTGCACGCCGTCGGGGCTGCATCCGGCTCACGGTATCCTCGCGGCCCGCGCAGGCAAGCATGTGATCACCGAGAAGCCGATGGCGACGCGGCTCGAGGATGCCGATGCGCTCGTGCGTGCCTGCGACGACGCCGGGGTGCAGCTCTTCGTCGTGAAGCAGAACCGGCTCAACCCCCCCATCCAACTGCTGAAGCGGGCGGTGGACAAGGGACGGTTCGGGCGAATCTACATGGCCAACACCACGGTCCGGTGGACCCGCCCCCAGGACTACTACACCCAGGCGCCCTGGCGTGGCACGTGGGAGTTCGACGGCGGCGCGTTCATGAACCAGGCGTCCCACTATGTGGACCTGATGCAGTGGCTCGTCGGGCCCGTCGAATCGGTGATGGCCAGGACCGCCACCCTCGCGCGCCAGATCGAGGCCGAGGATTCGGGGGCCGCCATTCTCCGCTTCCGGAGCGGCGCGCTCGGTGTCATCGAGGCCACCGTGCTGACGTATCCGCGCAACATGGAAGGATCCATCACGATCCTCGGCGAGCGCGGGTCGGTGAAGATCGGGGGCACCGCCGTCAACCGCGTCGAGCACTGGCAGTTCGCCGAGTACGACGATGACGACAAGGCGATCGAGACGCTGATGGCGGCGGCGAACCCGGCGAGTGTGTACGGCACCGGCCACATTGGCTACTACGAGAACGTCCTCGCCGTGCTCCGGGGCCAGGCGGTCGCCGATACGGACGGGCGTGGCGGGCGGAAGTTGCTCGAGCTCATCCTGGGCATCTACGAGTCGGCGAAGACCGGGCGGGAAGTGCCCCTGCCGCTTCGGCCGCGCCTCTAACGGCGGGGGACGACCGGCTGCGGGATCGTTCAGGGCCCCATTAGCTTTCAACGATTCCAGCCCGACTCCATCCAACACCCCGGGCGCCAGCGGGCCTGACTGCTGGCTGCCGACAGCTGACCGTAGAACATGTCCGTACCCC
>JACDHQ010000251.1 GCA_013820975.1 Gemmatimonadaceae bacterium | reverse complement strand
GCCGGAGACGGACGAGCCGCCCGCCCGCCCGCTCCCTCCGGTCACCCTCGGACAGCCGGCGACCGGCACGGTCGTGCGAGTGCTGCTCGGCACCGCGCGCGGCGCGGCCACCTTCCGCGCCGACGTGCCGTGGGAAGTCGTGCGCCGCGGTGAGGCGACGCCGGTGGCGGCCGGCTCCTCCGGACGCGACTGGCGCATCGAGCGCGACGGCGTGATGCTCCGCGTCGTGCGCAGCGATGGCGCCGCCACCGCATACCAGCGTGGCGTGCTCGAGCTGCGCGCCACCGGTGCCCAGGGCACCCTGGGCTACGGCGACGGGCGCTATCGCGGCACCCTCGCCTACCACGCCACCGACTCGGGGGTGATGGTCGTCAATGCCCTGCCGGTGGAGGAGTACCTGCAGGGAGTCGTCCCGCGGGAGATCGGGCGCGAGCGCACCATCGGCGAGATGGCCGCGATCGAGGCCCAGGCCGTGGCCGCGCGCAGCTATGTGCTCATGCGCATGCCGCCGGGCGGAGCACCCGGAGCACCCGGAGCACCCGGAGCACCCGGAGCAGGCGGAGCAGGCGGAGCAGGTGCCGCAACCCGCATCCAGCCGCCCGCAGCCCCGTTCGACGTCCGCGCAACGACCGCCGACCAGGTGTACGGGGGCGCTGGTGCCGAGACGCCCCTGGCCAACCAGGCGATCACGAACACGCGCGGCCTCGTCCTGCGCTACGGCGGGCGAACGGTCAACGCGCCCTATCACTCCACCTGCGGCGGCAGCACCGCCGAGGCGCCCGAGGTCTGGCGCACCCGCGGCGAGCCGTACCTGCAGCGGGTGAGCGACCGCATCCCGGGCACCGCGCGCGACTACTGCGATCCCTCGCCGCGCTACCGGTGGACGAAGGTGCTCGACGCCGCGGCGCTCAACGCCGCCGTCGCTCGGCACCTGCGCGAGGTGCAGCCGGCGGCCGGCACCCGCGTCGGCACCGTGCGCGCCGTGCGGGTGGCCTCGACGACCCCCTCGGGGCGCGCGGCGGTCACGACCATCGAGACGACGACCGGCACCTTCGCGCTGCAGGGCAATGAGGCGCGCTACGTGCTGCGGCAGCCCGGTGGCGAGATCCTCAACAGCACGTATTTTTCCGTCGCCGGCCCGGCCGATGCGCGCGGTGGCGTGCGCCTCGAGGGGCGCGGCTACGGGCACGGCATCGGCATGTGCCAGTGGGGCGCGATCGGCCGCGCCCGCGCCGGCCAGGGCTTCCGCACCATCCTGCAGGCGTACTATCCCGGCACCACCGTCGGACCCGCGAGCTGACGCGACGCGCGCGCAGACCGGTACCTCGAACGCGGATCCCATGAAAGACGCAACCCGGATTGGACTCATCGGCGCCGGCGCGATCGCGCAGCTGGCCCACCTTCCCGTCCTGTCCAAGGTGCGCGGCGCGCAGCTCGTGGCGATCTGCGACAACGACCGCGCCAAGGCGCGCGCCCTCGCCGACCGCTTCGACATCCCCGATACGTTCACCGACATCGAGGACATGCTCACCGACGAGAGCGTGGACGCGGTGGTGGTGGCGACCCCCAACCACCTGCACGAGCCGCACGTGCTGCACGCGCTCGCCTCGGGGGTGCACGTGCTCTGCGAGCGCCCGCTCGCCCTCTCGACTCGGGGCGTCGAGCGCATCCTCGCGGCAGCCACCAAGTCGGGATGCAAGGTCGCGGTGGCCAACAACCACCGCTTCCGGAACGACACGCAGATGCTCGACGCGTTCCAGCGGGGCGGGGAGCTCGGGAAGCTCATCGCGGTGCGCGCCGGCTCGTACCACCTGCGCCGGCCCACCGACAGCTGGCGCAACCGCCGCGCCGAGGCCGGCGGCGGCGCGTTCCTCGACCACGGCACTCCGCTGCTCGACCTCGCGCTCTGGCTCGCCGACTTCCCGGATCCCGTACGCGTCTGGGCCAAGTGGGAGCGGGGGCGTGCCGCAGGCGCCGTCGAGGATGCGATGGTCGTGCAGCTCGAGTTCGCGAACGGCGTCGTCTTCACCCTCGACGTGAACTGGTCGTACGTCGGCGAAGAGGATCGCTGGTGGTTCGAGGTGATCTCGCAGCGCGGCAGTGCGCGCCTCGCGCCCCTCCGCGTCTTCAAGGAGCTGCACGGCCGTCCGGTGGACGTCTCCCCCTCCGGGGCCGCGGCGCGCGAGAGCGCCTTCATCCAGTCGTACCGCGCCGAGCTCACGCACTTCATCGCCGTCGTGCGCGAGGAAGCCGAGTACGAAGCGCCCACCGACCAGGTGAAGCTGCACAAGCTCCTCGAGGCGATCTACAAGTCGGCCGACGAGGGAAAGGAGATCTGCCTGTGACCGCGGTGCTCGCCGCCGTGCTGCTATTCATCGGCGGCGCGGCAGTGCTCGAAACGCACGGTACTGAAGAATCGGTGGCGCGACAGCCTCCCACGGCGCCGCAGCAAGAATCGGTGGCGCGACAGCCTTCCACGGCAACGCAGCCCGATTCGGCGCCGCGACTGCCTAGCCGTGCGATCCACCCCGATTCGGTTCCAGCCCCCTCCTCCACGTCCCAACCCCCTTCGGTGTACCTGGTGACGCTCGGCCAGGGCGACCAGATCTGGGAGCGCTTCGGGCACAACTTCCTCGCCATCGAGCAGCCCGGTGGCGATGCGCTCGCGTACAACTGGGGCGTCTTCGACTTCGCGGCGCCCGACTTCCTCACGCGCTTCCTCATCGGCGACACCCGCTACTGGATGGAGGCCAACCGGCTGTCCGACGTGATCCGCGTGTACCAGCAGTACAACCGCGACATCACGCTGCAGCGGCTGGCCCTCACCCCGGCGCAGGCCGACACGCTGGTGCGCTTCCTCGAGTGGAACGCGCGCCCCGAGAACCGCTACTACCGCTACGACTACTTCCGCGACAACTGCTCCACGCGGCTGCGCGATGCACTCGATCTCGCGCTCGGCGGCGCCCTGCGCGCCGCCACCGAGCCGCGCATCACCAACCTCACGTACCGCAGCGAGACGCTCCGGCTCACCGACGAGGCGCCGGCGTCGCGCTTTGGCATCGACATCGCCCTCGGCCAGCCGGCCGACCGGCTCCTCTCGGCGTGGGAGTCGATGTTCGTCCCGATGCGCGTGCAGCAGTACGTGCGCGACATCGAGGTCCCCGGCGACGATGGCGTGATGGGTCCGCTCGTCACCGAGGAGCGCGTCGTGTTCACCGCCAAGCGGGCGCCCGAGCGCACGCGCGCCGCGAGCATGGCCGGCGAGCTCACCGTGGCGGGGCTGCTGATCGCAGGCTTGATCGTGCTGTTCGGGAACCTCGCGCTGCGGCGCGGCAGCCAGGCCGCCGGCAACACGGCGGCAGCGATCGGTGCGGCGTGGGGAGGCCTCACTGGGATCGTCGGCATCGTCCTCGTACTCGCATGGGTCGCGACGCAGCACGCGTTCTGGTACCGCAACGAGAACCTCTTCCACTTCAACCCGCTCGCGATCGCGCTGGCGGTGCTGCTCCCGCTGGCGCTCCGCCGCCCGCGCTGGTGGACCGCCACGCGGGCCGTGGCCTTCGGCGTCGCCGGCCTGTCACTCGCCGGGGCCGTGCTCAAGCTCTTCCCGTGGATGATGCAGTCCAACTGGGGGCTCATCATGCTCGCGCTGCCGGTGAACCTGGCCGTCGCGTGGGTGGTGTCGCGGTTCTCGAACAGGGCGTACCAGGCCCCGGCGGTAGTGACTGTGCCGCCGAGCTGGTGACGCGCTACCGCAGCGTCCCCGCCCCCATCCCCGTTGCCATCGGCAGCGCCGGCACCGCCCCCGGGACGTCCGCCAGCGCATCCCACACCCGCGCCTCGGTGAACGTGTCGAGCAGCTCCGGGTCGAGCATCCCCTCACGCGCCTCCATGCCGAGGATGTCGAGCGCACGCTCCAGCGGGACCGCGCGCTTGTAGGGCCGGTCGGCCGCCGTCAGCGCATCGAAGATGTCCGCGATCGTCATCATGCGTGCCTGCACCGGGATCATCTCTGCCTGCACTCGCCTGGGGTAACCCGTGCCGTTGAGCTTCTCGTGGTGCGCGTAGGCGATATCCGGCACGTGGCGGAGCTCGCGCGTCCACGGGATCTGCTTCAGGAAGGCATAGGTGTGCGACACGTGCGACTCGATCTCGCGCCGCTCGTCCTCGTCGAGGTTGCCGCGCCGCACCATCAGGAAGCGCAGCTCCTCCTTCTCCAGCAGCGGACGCTCCGCCCCGTCGTGGTCCACGTACAGGCGGCTCTCGATCTCCTTCAGCTCCTCGAACGTGCCCGTCGCCAGCACCGTCGGCTCGTTGGCGCGCAGCACCGCGTCGAGGAAGCGGGTGAGCTCCTCGCGCCGCGCCCGGCGCACGGCTTCGAGGCGCTCGACCGTCGCCTCGTGCCCCTGCGCGCCGTACTGCATCAGGTAGTCGGCGCGCTCGCGCTCGAACTCGAGGTCGGCCTGCTGCAGCAGGAAGGCAAAGCGATGCCGGATCGTGTCGAGCTGGCCGTGGTACAGCTTCTTCCGCTTCACCAGCACCTTCTCGCGCACGCCGACCTTTCCAAAGTCGTGCAGCAGGCCGGCATAC
>JACDHQ010000250.1 GCA_013820975.1 Gemmatimonadaceae bacterium | reverse complement strand
CGTCCACGCCGTAGATGTCCGCACCGAGCTCGGTCCGGAGCGCCGCTTCGGACTCGGCGAGGGCACGCTGTGCGTCGGCAGCCAGGCGGCCGCGCACCGTGAGCCGCAGGTCAACCCCGTCGATGCCTGGCAGGTAGGCCGTCGCTACGTCGCCGAACTGGCCGGCGATCACGGCAACACGCCCGGCGAGTGCGGACTCGGGGATTCCGGTCGTGCGAAGCGTTCGCGAGACGACCACCTGCGGCGGTACTCCCGCCGCCCGCATCCGGTCGCGGAGGAGCGGCACGATCGTGTCGTCGCACATCCCGCGCATCTCGCGCGGCACCCCGGGGAGCATCGCGACCCATCGCCCGCCGTCGTCCTCGAGCAGGACGCCAGGCGCCGAGCCGTGATTGTTGCGGAGCACGCGCGACCCGTCGGGCACGGTGGCCTGCTGCAGGTTCGCGTCGGGCATCTCGCGGCCGAAGCGGCGGCGCCAGCGCTCGCGCATCCAGTCCGCGTGCGGCTCGTCGAGATGCATGCCGCGGCCGAAGAGCGCGGCGATCGAGGGCTTGGTGAGGTCGTCGGCGGTCGGTCCGAGCCCGCCGGTCGTGATCACGGCGCCAGTGCGGTGGAGCGCCGCGTGCACCGCCGCAGCGATCGTGGCGGCATCGTCACCGACGGTGGCCCGCTGCACCACCTCGACGCCCTCGGCGGCAAGGGCGCGGGCAAGGTACGCGGCGTTCGTGTCGATGGTAAAGCCGAGCAGCAGCTCATCACCGATGGTGACGATCTCGATCTTCACGCCAGTCCTGCACCGTCGCTGCCCGGGCGCACGGCCGGGGCGTGCGCAGGCCTCATGACATGGGCTCGTGCGCGCCCTTCCCGAACACGTAGCCGTAGCGCTGCATGTACAGCCAGAGGGAATAGATGGTCAGGATCACGGCACCGGCCATGGACACCATGCCGACGATGCCGTTGAAGTGGGCGAAGGCGCGCCACGCGGGGGCGGCGAGCCAGCCCTGGTTCGCCGCGAGCGTCGCCGCGAAGAACCAGCAGTAGGCGGCCCCCTGCCAGACGAACTGGAAGCCGGTCTTCCACTTGGCGGGCCCGATGGCGGCAATCACGAGGCCGCGGCGTGCGGCCATCTGGCGGAACACCGTCATGAACAGCTCGCGCCCGAGCACCACGGCGACGAGCGACCAGTGCAGCCCCACCTCGCCGAGCGGCGTCACGAAGGGGAAGCGGTCGGCCAGCAGGTACATCGGCACCATCGTGCCGACGAGCAGCAGCTTGTCGGCGATCGGGTCGAGCAGCGCGCCGAGGTCGGTCTTCTGCTGCCGCGTGCGCGCGAGGTGGCCGTCGATGTAGTCGGAGATCGCGGCGGCGAGAAAGAGCACGAATCCGCCGAGGCGCATCGCGGCGGACGGCGAGAACGGCAGCAGCATCACGATGGGTGTCACCGCAATGCGGCCGACGGTGAACCAGTTCGCGAGGTTCAGCAGCACAGGGTCGCCGCGGGTCCCGCGCTGGTCACGCCAGCGACTTGAGCACGAGCTTCGACACTGCCTTCAGCGTCTCGAAGACGCCATCGCCCTGCACCGCGACCGCCTCGAAGTAGGGCACCCGCTCGACCCAGGCGCCGTCCTCGGCCTGCTCGACGAGGTTCTCCCCGGCGCGGAACGGGTCGGGCGACACGCGTTGCCGCGCCGGGTCGGAGACCTCGAAGCCGGGATTGAGCGAGGCCTGCAGGTCGCGGATGGGCGCCGCGTTCGGCAGGTCGCGCTTGTTGTACTGCAGGATGAAGGGCATCGACGTGAGGTCGTACCCGTACTCGGCCATGTTGTCGTAGAGGTTCTGCATCGCCTCCACGTTGGCTTCCATGCGCTCGAGCTGCGAGTCGGCGACGAACACGATGCCGTCCACGCCCTTGAGGATGAGCTTCCGGCTCGCGTTGTAGTAGACCTGGCCCGGCACCGTGTAGAGGTGGAACCGCGTCTTGAAACCGCGGATCGTCCCGAGGTCCACCGGCAGGAAATCGAAGAAGAGCGTGCGCTCGGTCTCCGTCGCGAGGGAGATGAGCTTGCCGCGGGTGTCGGGGGTGACCTTCGCGTAGACGTGCTCGAGGTTCGTCGTCTTGCCACCGAGGCCCGGCCCGTAGTAGACGATCTTGCAGTTGATCTCGCGCGAGGCGTAGTTGATCATCGACATGGCTGTCGTCTCCTATTGGAACAGCTTGTCGATTTCGTCGTCGGCACCGGCAAGGATGCTCGGCGTGGACGGGCCGGAGGCCCCGCGTTCGAACACCTGGGTGAACAACCGCGTGAGCTCGTCGATGGTGGACTTGAGCTTGAGCCGCACGAGGCCGAGCGTGGTCCGGTTGTCGAAGATGATGACGAGGATGACGCGGCGCGCGACGTCCGCCAGGTACATCGACTCCTTTTCGCCCTGGTGGAAGAGCGAGTTGAAGTCGGTCTCGCCGATCAGCTTCGCGAGCTGGTCGTTGGCGCTGAAGTCGGCGGCGGTCAGCGTGGCGAATGCCGTGGGATCGAAGGTGGGCTGCTCGCCGACCGTGGCGATGAGCTGTCCCGTGCGGTCCACGAGCAGCGCGCAACGGGCGTTGCTGTCGTGCAGGAATCGCTGCAGGGACTGCGTGATCGCGCCAAAGTCGTCCTCGGTGAACGACCAGCTCGCGGAACCAACGGCCATGAAGGAGTCCTAGTCGAGGTAAGGCGACATCCGGTCGAGCAGCAACCGGCCGCGACGGCGGAGCAGCGGCTGCTGCTCCCACGCGACATATTCCGTCAGCAAGCGGGCCGTTTCAGGCCCGGGATGTCCAGCAAGATAGCCCAGCGCCGCCAGCCGCCTAAGGGGTGCAGCCGCGAAGAGGTCGCGCTGGGACCGCCGCACGACCTGCCCCCAGATGACGGTCCCGGCGACGATGCCGCCGACGAATGCGATGGCGCCCAGGGTGACCGGACGGTTGCGCAAGTCGGCGGACCGGAGCCCCGGCGTGGGGGTCCCCATCAGCCCATCACCCGGCGGGCCTGCAGCGCCTGTGCGATGGTGACGCCGTCGGCATACTCGAGGTCACCGCCCACCGGGAGCCCGCGCGCGATGCGGCTGACCACCACGCCGCTCCCCGCCAGCTCCCGCTGGACGTACACCGCCGTCGCCTCGCCCTCGAGCGAGGGATTCGTCGCCAAAATCACTTCGCGCACCCCCTCCTGCTCCACCCGGCGCACGAGGGCGCCGATCTGGAGATCATCCGGTCCGACTCCGTCGAGCGGCGAGAGTCGCCCCCCGAGCACGTGGTACACCCCGCGAAATTCCGCGGCCCGCTCGATCGCGCCGATGTCCGACGCCTCTTCAACCGCGCAAAGCAGCCCGGGGTCACGCCGCGGATCCCGGCAGATCGCACACAGCGGCTCTTCCGTAAGATTGTTGCACCGCTCGCAGGGGCGGACCCTGTCACCGAGGGTGCGGAGCGCCTCCGCCAGCCGGCGGCTCTGCTCCGGGCCCTGCTTGAACAGGTGATAGGTGAGCCGGAGCGCGGTCTTGCGCCCGATCCCGGGAAGCCTGCTCAACTCGGTTGCGAGGGTGTCGATCGCCGACATTCGGGCGGTCAGAAGGGCAGGTTGAAGGGCAGCGGGAGACCGCCGGCCGCCTTCCCCATCTCGCGTTGCTGCTCTTCCTGGGCCTTCTTCTGGGCCTCGGCGACGGCGACCTGGACGAGGTCCTCCAGCATCTCGACGTCGTCACCCTTGACGACGGATGGATCGATCTTGACGCGGGTGACGGTCCCCTTGCCGTTGGCCTCGACGGTCACGAGGCCGCCACCGGCCGAACCGTGCACGGTGATCGCCTCGAGGTCCTGCTGCATCTTTTCGATGCGGCCCTGCATCTCCTGCGCCTGCTGCAGGATCTTCATGAAGTCGGCCATGGGTACGGAGAGGGTAGGTATGGCAAGAAGTTACCGTATGGGGCGCGTGCGGCAAAGCCGCTGCTGGTGCGGCGCCGCTAGTCGACGACGTCCAGGTCCAGGGCGTCGATCGCCGCGTCGAGCACAGGGTCGTGCTTGCGCAGCTTCGCGAGCCGGGCGCTGCGGATGTCGTCGTCGGAGATGCGCTTCATCGACGCCGTTGAGGCAGCCTTGCCTCCCTTCAGCTCCACCCGGGTGACGGAAGGGATTTCGGCCTGCAACGCGACGAGCAGGTCGGCGCGGCCGGAGTCGAGCGACTGCGCGTAGAACTCGTTGGGATCGTCGAGCTCCACGGTCACCAGCCCCTGCGCCGTCACGGCGGCGGGGGAGGCATGCTCGAGTGCCGTCGCGAGCATCGTCTTTCCGGCGGAGCGCACGGTCGCGACGACGCGGTCCCATGCCGCGGCGACGCCGTTGACGTCGGGCGCGCCTGCCGCACGCGCGGGCGGCGCACGGCGGTCGTCCTCCATGTCGGCCGGATGTGGCGCGTCGTCGAGCGGCGGGCCCTCGAATGGTGCGTGGACATCGGCAGGCGCACGCAGCGCGCCCGCCCGCCCCATCGCGGACGGCGTCATCTCGCGCTCGAGCGGCGCCGCGCGCAGGTCGCGCCCAGGAGGCGGCGCGCCACGCGGTGCAGCAG
>JACDHQ010000249.1 GCA_013820975.1 Gemmatimonadaceae bacterium | reverse complement strand
ATTCTTCAGTATCGGGTGGGGACCGGCAGGGTGGCCCGCGCTCGATTCCTCAGTATCGATTGAGGGCCGATCGGTCGCCCTCGTTCGATATCTTCAGTATCGATTGAGGGCCGATTGGTGGCCCGCGCTCGATTCGTCAGTATCGGGTGGGGGCCGGCGGGTGGCCCGCGCTCGATTGTTCAGTATCGATTGAGGGCCGATTGGTCGCCCGCGTTCGATTCTTTAGTAGTCGGATGGGGGCCGATTGGTCGCCCGCGCCCCAATCCTCAGGCTTTTTTGGGGACAGTCGATTCCCACCGCAGGGACAGGTTCCGGATCCCACGATCGCGGTATTCATGCAAGATGTGCCGTGACAACGACTTGCAATCAGTCGGCGCATGGCACCAGGCGTGCCTTACTGGGTGCCAGCTGGAGGAACTGACTAATGATCAAGCTCGTGACGCTGATCGCACTGATGGGCTCGCTGGCGATGGTATCGCCCGCCGAGGCGCAGCAGCGCGAAAATGATAAGGACCGGAAGGAAGCCGAGATCCCGAAGTCGCATCGGCCGCCGCCCGGCATGTGCCGGGTGTGGCTGGATGATGTCCCGCCGGGACAGCAGCCCGCATCCACGGACTGCAAGTCGGCGCTGCGCAACAAGCCGGCGAAGGCGCGGGTGATCTTTGGCGACGACTATGTGGACAACGACAAGAAGCGGTCGCCGTCGCTGACCGGCTTCACGGAAGTCGAGAAGCAGGACAAGGACGCGTCCAAGCGGGTGCCGTGGCGCAAACCCTGAGGGGCGGTAGGGGGTAGGGGGTCGGGGTCGGGATGGGACGTTGCAGCCAGCGCTGCACCGCATCTGTCCCGGCCCTCGCTTGCATCTGGCGACATGAGCCGCGCATCGCGGTGCGCGCCGGCAGGGCGGCTCATGAGGCACCCAGCGAGTGCGTTCTGGCTGCCTGGTTGTCCCACCCCCGACGCCCGACGCCCGACCCCATCGGTGTCACGCTCTTTGCTAACTTGCCGCACGTGCCCAGAAACGTCCTGACACCCTACCTGCCTGACCACGACGCGTTCGTGCAGGCGAAGCCGCCCACGGGGCGCGTGATCGTGATTGCCCCGACGCGCGCGGCGTGCGAGACGATCGAGCTCGCGCTGCACCTGCACCTCGAGACCTTCCTCGAGAAGCACTTCGGCCCGCGCGTGCGCGAGCTTGCGCGGGGGGGCAAGGGATTCGGCATCGTCGCCGGCACCGGCACTGGCAAGACGCTCGCGATCCGTCCGATCGCCGAGGAGATCCTGCAGACCACCGAGCTGAAGGTCGGCGTCGTCAACCGCGAACGCGAGGCGACCCCGGAGACGCCGACGTGGAACGTCATCATCGTCACCACCGGCATCGCGCGCCGCTGGTTCGAGGAGGACGACATCCTCGCGAGTGACACGCTCGTCGTCGACGAGATTCACCAGACGTCGGCGGAGCTCGAACTCTGCCTCGCGCTCGGCAAGCGCGCCGGCTGCCGGTTCGTCTGGCTCTCGGCGACGGTGGACCCCGCGTTCTACAGGCGCTACCTCGACTCGGCGGACGTGCTGCAGGTGTTCGCATTCGACCCCGCGAAGGCGGCGAAGGTGACGGTCGTGAACAAGCGGGTGACGCAGTTCCTCGACGACAAGTTCCTGCAGACCCTCCACAAGCAGCGGCGCGGCGTCGCGTGCTTCGTCCCGACCCGCAAGGGCGTGGAGGAAGCGGCGGAGCTCGTGAGCGAGATGGCGCCGCGCATCAACACCGCGTTCTATCACGGCGGCGAGCCGGTGCGGGTGCTGCGCCCGTTCCTGGAGGGCGAGGAGAAGAAGCCCTACTTCCTCTCGATGACCGCCGCGGGCCAGAGCGCGCTGAACGTGCAGGGGCTCGACACGGTCATCATCGACGACCGCCGCTTCTTCAACATGATCGATCGTGGGCGCAACGTGCTCACGCAGGAGCACCTCGGCGCCAACGAGATCCTGCAGATGGCGGGGCGCGTGCACGGCCGCGTGGAAGGCGGCCGGGTGTTCATCCTCTCCGACCGCGACATCCAGTTCATGGACCTCAAGCCGACGGCGCCCCAGTTCCAGCTCGCCGGCGACTCGGAGCGCGTCGCGATGACCTGCGCGGCGCTCGGCGTTCGCGCCGACGAGCTCGAGCTGCCCGTGCCACTCGACCGGCTCGCGTATCGCAAGGCGGTGGGGCTGCTGGAGGAGCGGGCGATCGTGGAGCACGGGCGGCTGACGCGCTACGGAAAGCTCGTGGAAGCGATGCCGGTCGAGCGCGCCTGGGCCGAGCTGCTCGTGAACGCGGAGGACGAGCTCATGCCGTACCTCGCGGTGATGGCATCGGTCGAGTCGCTGCATCGCATGACGCGCGAGGAGCGCGACATCGATGGGCTCATCATCCCCGGCAGCGATCACCTGACGGCCTACAACGTCTACGCCGAGGCATTCCAGACGGCGGGCGACATGGGCGAGGTGTACGGGCTGCCCCGCCACCTGTTCGACGAGGAGCAGTTCAACGCGTGGGCGGATCGGCGCGGCGTGCTGATGAAGGCGGTGGAAGACGCGGCACTCGGCATGGCGAGCATCTATCGCGCGGTGGGCCTGCCGTTGCCGACCGAGATGCCGAACGCGGGCGAGCGCGTGTTGCGCAGGTTCCAGGAGCTGCTTGCGCAGTTCATGCCGTTTGCCCTGGTGATCGATGAGGAGACCGCCGACGGGCAGGAAGCGCGCGTATCGAAGACGAGCGTTGCCGGCAGCTGGGGCGCGATCGCCGGTGAGTTGCGCTACTTCGCCGACAAGTTCGGCACCCCGCGCGCGGCAATCGAGGGCACGCAGATCCCGGCCGACCTGATCCGCCGCTACGCGACGCATGGCGAGCCGCAGCTGCTCTACGAACCGGAGCGACGCCGCTCGCCGCTGGCCCTGCGCCGGCGCGTGGAGTACTACGGATTCGAGCTCGAGCGGGAGATCGAGGCGATCGAGGACTTCCCCCCCGACCTGGCGACGCAGGCGCGGCGCGCGCTCGCGGAGTCGGTCGCCCGCGGCGAGGCAAAGCACCACGCGGTGCGGAAGAACCACGGGGCGGTCGAGGAGCTGCGCGAGGTCTACCGACGTTCGGGAGGGAAGACGCCGCGCCTCGGGCAGAAGGAACTCGCCGACCACTACGAGCGACAGCTCGAGGCGCAGGAGGTGCTGTCGCTCGAGCAGTTCAAGTCGGCGCGGCTCGACGTGGACATCGACGACTTCGTCCCTGCCGAGGAG
Organism: Gemmatimonadaceae bacterium; assembly: GCA_013820975.1. Lineage (GTDB taxonomy): Bacteria > Gemmatimonadota > Gemmatimonadetes > Gemmatimonadales > Gemmatimonadaceae > JACDHQ01. Next base: position 1,341 of record JACDHQ010000249.1, on the reverse strand, counting down.
CGCACCCGATGGGCGGACCTGCCCGACGCGGTCGAGCTGCGCGAGCGCACGATCGACATCCACTACGACGTCGAGGAGACACCGGAAGGGAATGTCGGCATCGCTCGCCTGCGCCTCCCGGAGAAGATCGCGCGCACCCTCACCATGAGCGAGATCCCCGACCTCGGCCGACCGATCCGGTTCGTCGTCACCCGCGGCCAGCGCGGCGCGGTACGCGCCGATACCCTCGACGAGCTGCAGGAGCTGCTCGACCGCCCCTGGTCGCAGGCCGAAGTCGACGCAACGCAGCGGGAGTGGGAGGCGCAGCGCGACGCGCGCAAGGCGAAGAAGCGCGAGCTGCGGATCAAGGAGCGCGGCGGTGACAGCGGGCCGCGTCGTGGGGCCGGCCGCGGCAGCGGCGCGGGTGGAGGCCGCAAGGGAGGACGCAGCGATGCGCGCGGCGATGGACGACCGGGAAGCCGTGGCGGTCGCGGGAAGCAGCGCTAGCTAGCGCGCGCGGACGCGCGCGTCGTACGATTCCTCGCGCACCACGCAAAAGCCGCGCGCCAGGTAGTTGGGGAGCGCCTGCGGGGCGTCGAGCGAGCAGGTGTGCAGCCACACACGCCGTGCGCTGAGCCGCCAGGCTACCTCCACTGCGCGGGCGAGCAGCGCACCGCCCAGCCCCTGCCCGATGAAGCCGGGGAGCAGGCCGAAGTACGCGATCTCGACGCCTGCATCCTCGTCCTCGACGAGCTCGAAAAAGCCGGCGGTCCGGTGACCCACCCGCGCCGTCCACACGTGGACAGCGCTGCGCGCGAGATGCGCCGCGAGCGCGTCATCCCCAAGGTCGTTTCGGTCGTGCCACTCCCATTGGTCGCCGACGAGCTGATACAGGCGGCGATACTCGGCCACCGTGCATCGCGTGCGCGCCTCGATGTCGAGCCGCAGTGCCGGAACGGCGGGCACCTGCAGCGCCGCCGGCGACTCCATGGCGAGGTAGGTGCGCGTCGCCCGCACGGTGCGGAACGCGACGCTCAATGCTGCCCCGCGACGACGGCGCGGTGCCGGGCCGCCTTGGCGCGGTTGCCGCAGGTGGCCATGTCGCACCAGCGGCGCGCCGCGTTGCGCGTGCGGTCATAGAACACGCGGTCGCAGCGGGGGTCGGCGCAGCGGCGCACCCGCGACAGCTCGGCGCCGACCAGGGCGTCGGCCGCCGAGTCCGCGATCGGGATCATCAGCCCCGCGAAGGCGTCACCCACCGTGACGAAGCTGCGCGTGTAGGTACCGTCCGCCTGCCGCTCAAGGCGGCGCATGCCCGCGCTGCGCCCGAGCACACGATTGATCTCCGAGAGGGCCTCGGCG
>JACDHQ010000005.1 GCA_013820975.1 Gemmatimonadaceae bacterium | reverse complement strand
GAACAGGAGCGTCGCGAGGGCCGCGAGGCCGAGCGACTGCAGCAGGTGGATGAGGCTCCGCTCCTCCGCCGCTACGGTGAGCACCTCCGAGAGGCGCGTGATCGCCGCGGTGGTCAGCGAGTCGAGCCGCTCGCCGCGGAGCGTGTCGACGTCCGAGTGGAGGAGCGTGAACACCCCACGCTCCCCCACGACAACGAGCACGCCTTCGGGCACGATGCGGCTCCAGACCCGAGCAACGCCGCCCGCATCCGCGGCCTCGTCCGCAATTGCCTCGATCCGGCTCGCTGCCGCAATCGCGCGCTCGCGAGCACTCTGCGCGCCCAGTGGCGCGCGGAACGTGGCGATCGTGCGGTTGAGGATGATGAGCGACGCGGTGTCGGCAGCCCCCATCCGCGGCTGCCCGCTCCCGGGCTCCCCCACGCCCGGCGACACGCTGTCGCGCGCCTGCTGGGCGCCGGCACCCCCGGCCGCGATGACGAGGGCCAGGGTGGTCGTGATATACCGCCGAAGAGCGATTCCCATGCGGCAAAGCTGGCGCTCCCAGCCGTCGAGCGGAAGCCGCGAGGGCGGCAACCCCAGCGCTGCATGCCGGGTGTCAGTTCGGCGCGCGACGGTGAACCGCTGCCATGTGCGCCTCCGGCCCGGGCCAGAGGGCTGGCCCGGTTCGACAACGGCCGGGCGAGCTGACGTATCGCCACGTTCGATGCGCGCTACCGGGACGCGACAGGTCGGCGCTGCCGCCCAGCTGGCGCTCCCACGCCCACCCGAAATACGGCGCGACATCGCGCGGAATCTTCTACCGCAGCTGGATCAACCGGAACCGACGTCCAAAGCCGAGACGTGGATGCGTGGGTCGACGCGACCCTTCACGACCCGCGGCGCGCACGCGATGACCAGTGAATCGCGCGAATCAGCCACCGCCCCTCGGCGTCCTGTGTCAGCACGATGAGTTCAGCGCCCTGCGAGTTGATCGCGCGCCCGTTGTACGTCCCCTGCGTCACACTCGTCGACGTCACCCACGCCGTCGCTCCGTGCACGACCACCTGGCGAACGGTCCGCACGCTCGGCACCGCGCGCGCGAATGCGATGTCGCCGGGCAGGTGATGTCCCCGGTATTCACTTCGGGTCTCGACGCCACCACTCTCGAGGATCATCACATCCGGCGCAAGGAGCATCAGCGCCGCTGCGCTGTCGCCTGCCTGCAATGCGCGGTGATACTGCTCCACCGCTCGGAGTGCGCCAGCAGAGTCGCTGGGAGCGGCCGCTGCACGGCCGGCCGTCGGTGCGACGTCATCCCGAACCTGGAACACCATCGTCGACCAGTGCACGTCCCAGTCGGCGCCGGAGTTCGCCGCGGCCGGCAGGATGTGAATGTTGCGCACGTTCCATGTACCCGGGCGATCGATGACGACGGATGCGATTCCCGCCGCGTCGGTCGTCAGTGAGAGGTCACGCTTCGAGGCGGCGCGGGCCGCTGTGGTATCCGCGCGCGATGCCGCCAGCGATGCCGCCAGCGGCACCGCACCTGCATGCAGGTGCGCCTCGCTCACGCCTGTACCCTGAAAGGTGAATCGCACGCGCAGCGTATCACCGACGCGAAGCGCGGCGGGATCGCTCAGCGGCATCAGCTCTGTCGGGTGCCCCACGGCTGTGGCATGGGCGCGCGCGCCATCGCGCCCCACCTCGACGAACGTCTTTGCATATTTCGCGTATCGCCGGGTGATGCTGTCGGTCGGCAACCGCCCTTCGCGGGCATATCGCGCCAGTGCCTCTGGAGCGCCTTCGAGCTCGAGATAGCGCCTGAAGCTCGCGGGCGACTCCCGCACGGAGATCGGCGCCAGGCGAACCGCGACGACGTACTGGCCGGCAGCGGCCGGACGGTGCTGCAGCACGAGCGAGCTTCCGGAGGTGCTGAGGTTCCGGATCGCCGTACTCCCGCCTGCTCCGACGAGGTTCGCCTCGGCGACGCGGGCAGGCGCCACGGCGGAGCCGCTCGTGGGGAAGAGGCTCGATGTCTGGCCGCGAATCACGAGGTCCCCGCCACGGGGGATCGCGAACGCATTGGGGACGAGCCAGAAATCGTGCGCTGACGCAGTGGCCGTGACGATGAGCAGACCCACCAGGGCGGTTCCCGCCACCAGCGCGCGTCGCTGCCCGATATGCATGTGCCGTACGTGAAGCAGGACGGGGAATCGCATGGAACAGCTTCCTGGAAGATGGTTGATGTCACAGGACAACGGACGTTTGTTTGACCGGCATATTTTGTGCGCCGTACAGCGGTTTGGAAAGTGGCAGCCGGTCACACCGGGCTTCTGCTGGACGCCGACGGTGCAGACTTGCCGTCCAGTATTGGCGCGGCGGCGCGAGTCGCCGGCGGCGATCCGTAATCGTACCCGCCCATCATGAATGCCCACTCGCGCCGCCTGGCCGCTGCCGCAGTTCTCGCTGCCGGTCTGCTCCTCTTCCACTTCGGCTCAGCCGTGGCGCACGGGGTCTTGCGCAGCTCGAATCCGGCAAGCGGCGCTCACCTGAGGGCGGCGCCGACCGAACTGCGCCTGACCTTCTCCGAAGCTCCCGAAATGGGGATGGCGCGCATCGGGCTCACGGGTCCTGACGGGCGCGGGATCGCGCTCGGCGCACTCTCGATCGCAGGCGACCCGCGAATGACGCTCGTCGCACCGATCGCCGGTCGCCTCGTCGAAGGACCCTACACCGTGACCTGGCAGGTGGCCGGCGCGGACGGACATCCCGTGCGGGGTGACTTCAGGTTCGTGATCGCTCCCGGCGCTGCCGGTCTCGCTGACGCAGTTCAGCCGCAGGCTGGGGGTGGCCCGCTCGCACCCGCGCCGCGCGACTCCACCGCGGCGCACCATAATCCCGTCTCGATGCCGACGTCCGCCACCGCATTCGATTCCGGGTCGGCCGGCTACGTGGCCGTTCGCTGGCTGCTCTACTCCGGGCTCCTCGCTCTCATCGGCGCGGTTGCGTTCAGGACCGTGGTGCTCGCGCTGCTCCGTCGCCGGCCTGGGGTCGGCATCGAGCAGATCGCGCAATCCACCAGCAGGGCCGCCCGCATTGGGGCGCTGGCTGCATGGGTTCTGGTGGTCGCGGTGATCGGACGGCTCTTCGCGCAGTCCATTGCCCTGCACGGCAGCCGCGGTGCGACGGATCTGGCGCTCGTACGATCGATGCTCGCGAGCACTTCGTGGGGCCGCGGGTGGATCGTGCAGGCAGCCACGGTGATGGTGGCGCTCGTCGGGTTTCACCTTGCACGGCAGGCAGGCTCGCGCAGCCGGTCGCGAATGGGATGGACCATCGCGACGGTTGCCGCCCTGGTGCTTGCGTTCACTCCCGGCCTCGCCAGCCATGCAGCAGCAAGCCCGCGGCTGCGCGGACTGGCAATGGTGATCGACGGCTTGCACGTCCTCGGCGCTGCCGGGTGGCTGGGCAGCCTCATGGTAGTGGTGTTTGCCGGGATTCCGGCAGCGCTCTCCCTGACCAGCGAGCGACGCGGGCCCGCCGTCGCCGATCTCATCAACGCGTTTTCTCCGACGGCGCTGTTCTTCGCGGGTCTCGTTGCCGTGAGCGGTGTATTCGCCGCGTGGCTGCACGTCGGCTCGATTTCGGGGCTCTGGCAGTCCACGTACGGGCAGCTCGTGCTGCTCAAGGTCGGCATTCTCTCGATCGTGGCGTTGACCGGCGCCTACAACTGGCTCCGGGTCCGGCCTGCACTCGGCGACATCGAGGGGGCAACACGAATCACGCGATCAGCGACCGTCGAAGTCGCAGTCGCAGTCGTGGTGCTCATCGTCACGGCGGTGCTTGTGGCGACGCCCACTCCAATGGACATGTGAAGGAAAGCACGCTGACGATGCGGCCCTGGGCGAATTGCCGGGAATCGTCTGATGATTGCGGTAAGCGGGGCCACAACGCAGAAGCCCGGGTCCACGCCAGGGACCCGGGCTCGCACGTGCAGATTCTACGACGTCGTCCTCAGGAGCGGGCGATGGGACTCGAACCCACGACGTCCAGCTTGGGAAGCTGGCATTCTACCAACTGAATTACGCCCGCATAGGCGACCGGCGATCCCGCCACCGTCCACCCCGGTGCCTCGGACTGGAACCCTCGGCAACGGTCGAAAGATACGCCCCGCCAGCTACCCCGGCAACCCTGACAACCCTGACAACCGGCCGGCAGCACCAACCGAGACGTCGCGCGCCGCCCCCCTCAGTACCGGCAGCTCAAGCGGATCGTGGCTGACCAGGCGCTCAATCTGCAGGTGGTGAAGGGGCTACCGGCGCCTGTACATCCTGCGGCGGCGTGACGGCTCCAGGGTAAGTCGGAACCTGGGCAACGGCTGTACCGGGAGGAGGGGCTGGCGGTGCGCCGTCGGAAGCGGAAGCGGGTGGCCGTGCCGCGGCCGCCGATGGTGGCTCCCAGTCGGCCGAGCAAGCGCGAGAAAATCGAGGCCTACATGACACACATGACACACATGACACACATGACACACATGACACACATGACACACGCGGCACCCGGGCATGGCTGATCGATCAGACTGCGGCGTGGCCCGCTCGCAGCGGGCGCTCGCAACCGCCAGCGTCAGCATAGCCGTCGTCGCGCCACTCTACGTGCAGGACGTGCTCGGCCGTCGCGACGTCCACGTGCTGTCCCACTGACGTGACCGGCGCCGAGGTGGGGTGGCTGGGCGGGCTGATCGGGGAGACAGGAACGTGGATCCTGGCCGGCACCGCGATCGTGCTGTTCCTGCTGCTGGGGACGGCGATGCTGGCGCTCGTTACCTTCGCGACGAGAGGCACACCGCTCCGGCGGATTCGGGCGATGGTGACGGGGGCGGGTGGCACTGGTTCCCTCAATGAGCGCGTCGACGGCAAGTCGCCGATCGCCGCGGCGGATCCGGAGTTTCCTCAGGTCGCACGGGTGTTGTGCAACACCGACCTCGCTGACGGGCACTGCGTCGAGTGTTTCGTCACGGGCGACGCACTGTTCGACGCGCTCCTGGCGGACGTTGCCGCGGCCCGAGGGCTCATCACGTGGCACGTCTACTGGTTCAAGCCGGGCCGCCTGGCAGAGCGGGTGGCCGAAGTTCTCTGCGAGCGTGCGCGCGCCGGGGTTCGGGTCCTGATGCTGTTCGACCACTTCGGATCGAAGGGAGTGCCAGAACCATACATGAGGAGGCTGCGCGCCGGTGGGGTGGAGGTAGCGGACTTTCGACCGCCTCGGTGGAATACGTTGTACAAGCTGCAGAACCGGATGCACATCCGCGCGGTGGTCATTGACGCGACCGTCGGGTACACCGGCGGCTTCGGGATTGACGACCGGTGGCTCGGCGACGGGCGGCACGCGGGAGGATGGCGCGATACCAGCGTGCGCATCACTGGCGCATCAGTCGACCAGCTGCAGGGTGCATTCGCGTCCAACTGGGGGGAAGCGACGGGCGATCTGGTGCTCGGCAATGCAGTGTTCAGCCATCGCGCCTCCACAGCGGCGACTGCCGGTCAGCGTGAGAGCGACACGCTCATCGCCGGCTTGATGTATTCGTCGCCGTCCCTCGGCAGCACGAGCGCGGAGCGGTACTTCTTCACGTCACTCGCTTCGGCGCGAGAGCGATGGTACCTCGCGACGGCGTACTTCGTGCCTGACCGCCACTTGCGAAGGATGTTGTGCGATGCGGCACAACGTGGCGTCGACGTTCGGGTGCTGACGCCCGGGGAACACACCGATCGCCCCAGCACCTGGTACGCCGCCCGCGCGCACTACGCGGAACTGCTTGACGGCGGCGTGCGCCTCTACGAGTACTGCCCGACGATGATGCACGCGAAGACCCTCGTCGTTGACGACGTGTGGAGCATGGTGGGCACGCTCAACTTCGACAATCGATCGATGGTGCTGAACGACGAGGTCGCGCTGCTGATGTGGGACCGGGCAATGGGCGCGAGGCTGACCGCCGCGTTTCACGACGATCTACGCTTTGCACAGGAGCTCGACATCGCGACGGTGCGCGGCCGGCCATGGTGGCCTGACCGGCTGCTGGAGTGGGGCGCGGGGCGAATTGACCGGCTGCTCTGAACAGCGACGAGTACACCGTCCCTATGTTGAGTAGAGCCCGGGGGACGGCGAACGCCACCCGGTCCGGCCATCGGGTTCCTGGCACCAGGAGCTTCATTGCACAAGACCGAACGTCCGCGCGAAGGGCAGTCTTCGGTTCGCCAGATCCCGCGAACCGTCTGGGTGCTCGGTCTCGTGAGCCTGTTCATGGATTTCTCATCGGAGATGATCCATGCGCTCCTCCCCGTGTACCTCGTGACCGTACTCGGCGCGTCTGCGCTGACGGTCGGCCTCATCGAAGGCGTCGCCGAGGCGACGGCAAGCATCACGAAGCTCTTTTCGGGCGCGCTCTCTGACTGGATTGGGCGCCGTAAGCTCCTGACGGTCGCCGGGTACGGACTCGCCGCGGTAACGAAGCCCGTGTTCGCCCTCGCGAGCACCATCGGCCCGGTGGTTGCCGCTCGCTTTGTCGATCGCGTCGGCAAGGGAATCCGGGGTGCTCCGCGCGACGCTCTCATCGCGGACGTCACACCCGCGCACCTTCGCGGCGCAAGCTTCGGCCTGCGTCAGTCGATGGACACCGTCGGCGCCTTCCTCGGGCCGCTCGCCGCGATGGGGCTCATGGCGCTGACGGCTAATGCCTTTCGCACGGTCTTCTGGATCGCCTCGGTGCCCGCGATGATCGCTCTGGGATTCCTCGTGTTCGGCGTTCACGAGCCAGCGCGCCATTTGGAGGCAGAGCCGAAGCCGATTCCGCGGCTTACCGATGTGCGCCGCATGGGTGCGCCCTACTGGGCTGTCGTCATCGTCGCCTCGGTGCTCACGCTCGCACGCTTCAGCGAGGCGTTCCTCGTGCTTCGCGCTCAGGACGTTGGCGTTCGCCTGGCGCTCGTTCCCATCGTGATGGTAGTGATGAATGTCGTCTATGCAGCCTCGGCGTACCCCGCCGGCATCCTTGCCGACCGATTCGGACGGCGTGGTGTGCTCGGCTTCGGCGTCGCCGTCCTCCTCGTGGCGGACCTCGTCCTGGCATACGGCACGACGATTTCGCTCATGCTCGTCGGGGTCGCGTTATGGGGGCTGCACATGGGCTGCACGCAGGGATTGTTTGCAGCCCTTGTCGCCGACACGGCGCCGCCTCACCTGCGAGGCAGCGCGTTCGGCCTGTTCAATCTCGCCGGCGGCGTCGCAATGCTTGCCGCCAGCGTCATCGCCGGCGCGCTCTGGGACGTCCGCGGTCCGTCCGCGACCTTCCTTGCCGGCGCGGCATTCACTGCGGTCTCATTCGTCGGGCTGCTGCTCCTCCCTCGCCCTGCGACCGGCGGCGACGCGTTGCATATCTGAGCGTCAGCCGGCAGGCCACGGAGCAGCCACCCGGAACCCACGCAGGTGACGCCCGATGCGCGTGAAGTCGCCGTGATTCGCCGTCACCAGGGTGACGCCCACCTCGCGGCACGCGGTGGCGATCAGGACGTCGTTCGCGAACGACGGCGCTGCCCCTGCGTCGAAGCGCTCCTTCACGGCAAGATCGGCGATGACGCGGCCGGCCTGCACATAGGCATCGAGGGACGGAGTCACGACCCGATCGCGGCTGATGTCCGCAGCGGTCAGCGAGACCACGGCCGCTCGCTGAGCTGGCGTACGCGCGCCCGCGCGGAGCTCCATGGCGACGACCGCGTGCAGTCGCATGCGGGGTCCCACGCGCCCGAGGAACCGACCGAGCTCCTGGCGGACCTCGTCGCCGCGAAGCGCGCCGATGTAGAGGTTCGTATCGAGGGCGAAGATCTCAGGCATCGGCGCGCGGGACCCGCGGGATCTCGCGGGCTACCGGGGCCGGCGCGTGCGACGGACGTGCTGTGGGGCGCCCCCATCCGGGAACACCTCCGTCAACCCGCCAACCGCAGCGAGCCGATCGAGGGACCCGATGACCTCGGCTCGATAGACGACGAGGTCGATCGCCTGGTCCACCGTCTCGGTATCGGTCTCGGTGCCGAGTATGCGGCGTGCCGCCGCCAGCTTGCGGATGTCCATGTCCATGTTCTTGCGGGCGACCGCCTCGGACACGCGGCCTGGGCGGCGCGGCGACTTGCCCCGGGGCTTGCTGGCGGCCATCAGGTCATCCTGGCTTGGGGACGATACAGATATATGCATTGTTTCATCTGTACGCAAAGGTTTGCGGCGTCCAGCACGGGATGGATCGTGCCCACGCCACCACCGTCGCACACGGCCCCGGCGCATCAGGACACGGCCTACCGAACTTCCTTTACCTCGGTGTAATCCCCGGTCACGCGCAACGTCACCGTCAACGGCTGGCCCGACCGGTTGCGCCAGAACCAGCCATGCATGCCGTCGAACGCCGCGACGAGTACACCGTCGTCGGTAGCAACTCCCTGCCCCTTCGCGTATCCGTGATAGGTGATTGCGGGCGGCGCCGTCCGGTCGGCGTGAGTGTCGTAGTTCACGACCCCGCGATCGGTGGACCAGGTGAAGCTGACTCGCGCGCCTTCGCGCATTGCGAGCTTGATCTCGCGCCCCTGGTTGGGCTCGAGCGCGATACGCACCGTGTCGGTACGCGCGTCGGTACGCGTGTCGGTGCGCGTGGCGGAATCGCTGCTCGCCGGCGCCGCCTCTCCGGTCGCTGCGGCGACAGCCGGAGGGGCCGCCGACGTACCCGTCAGCGCCTCCACGCTATCGAGCGTTGCGGCTTCGCGCGCAAGCTGCATCTTGATCTCGCCCATCTCGGTGAGCTGCAACACGCGGCCCACGCCGGTGGGATCGACGCCATACTCGGCTGGCATCACCACGGTGACCGTGAGGATGATTGCAACCACGAGCGCGATCGCAGTCGATTTGAGCAGCGTCCGCGCCGATGGGAGCTCTCCCTGCGGCGCAGAGTTGATCGTGGACATGGCGGCTTATGCGTTGTTGGTGAGGAAGTAGCCCGCCAGCTGATAGCCGGTGAGCAGGAATCCTGCGGTCATCAGCACGACGTTGGCCGTGTACGCATGGCGTGAGAAGCTTGCCGTGCGGCGCCAGTAGCTCATCGCGATGAGAATTGCCGCCAGGCCGAGCAACTGCCCGATCTCCACCCCGACGTTGAATGCAATGAGATTGGGAATCAGTCCGTCAGTAGAGAACTTGTACTCCAGAATCTTCGTGGCGAGCCCGAACCCGTGAAACAGCCCGAAGATGAGCGTCGCCGCCTTCGTGCTCGGCTGAAACCCGAACCACCGTTGGAAAGCCCCGATGTTGTCCAGCGCCTTGTACGCCACCGACAGGCCGATGATCGCGTCGATGAGATAGGCGCTCACGCTCACACCGGTGAGCACACCGAGCAGGAGCGTCGTCGAGTGGCCGACCGCGAACAGCGTCACGTAAATGCCGATGTCCTTGAGCCGGTACAGAAAGAAGATCACCCCGAGCAGAAAGAGCAGGTGGTCGTAACCCGTCACCATGTGCTTTGCGCCGAGGTAGGCGAAGGGAATGGGCAGGATGCCGGATACGTTCTGGATGTAGCCCGCGTCGCCGGCGGTGACGCCGTGCGCGAACAGGTCCGCGGGCAGCAGCACGACCGCGAGAACCGTAAGCGCCAGCACACGCAGGTGCGTTGGCCACGAACCCCGGTAGGGGGGGGCATGAGTCGATGAAGGGAGCGTCATGCGGGAGTCGCGGTGAGGGGAGATGAACCGTCGTTGAACGCGCTGTCGGCCACGTCCCGGTCGCCGTACAGCCAGTAGAGTGCCGGAAGCACGCCCATGTTGAGGATTGTCGCCGAAATGAGGCCGCCAAGGATCACGAGCGCCATTGGCGTCTGGAGTTCGTTGCCCGGTTCACCGCCCCCGAGCGCCAGCGGAATGAGGGCGAGCCCGGCGGTGAGAGCGGTCATGAGAATGGGCGAGAGCCGCTCGAGGGAACCACGCCGCACTGCCTCGGAAAATGGCACCCCCTCCTGCTGCAGGTGCCGGTAGTGCGACACGAGCAGAATGCCGTTGCGCGTGGCGATCCCGAACAGCGTCACGAAACCGACGAGCGAAGCGATGCTCACCACACCGCCGGAGAGCAGCACCGCAGCCACGCCGCCGATCAGCGCGAGCGGCAGGTTGGCCATCACCAGCCCAGCCGTGCGCACGGACCGGAACTCCGCGAACAGGATGAGAAAGATCGCGGCAATCGAGAGCAGTGAGAGCGCGCCGAGCGTGCGCGTGGATTCCGCCTGGGCTTCGAATTGACCGCCGTACTCCACATGGTAGCCGTCCGGAAGCGTCACCTCCGACGCGACCGCTGCCCGGATGTCTCCGATCGTGCTGCCGAGGTCACGCCCGGCGACGTTGGCCTGGACGACGATCTTCCGTTGCACGTTCTCGCGTGAGATCGCATTCGGTCCACGATCGATGCTGACCCGCGCGAGCTGCGAGAGCGGAACACGCTGTCCTGTCGGCGTATCGAATGTGACGGCGTTGATCGCCTCCGGGCTCGACCGATGCTCCTCCGGAAAGCGCACCACGAGATCGTGACTGCGCCCTTCTTCGAGCACCTGCGACACCGTCTCGCCGTTGAACGCCACGTCGATGGCTTCGGCGAGTGCCCCGACAGTCATTCCGTACTGCGCGAGCGCCACGCGATCGGCGGTGATGCGGAGCTGCGGCACGTCGGTCTGCTGCTCGAGCTGCAGGTCGGCGACACCCTCCACCCCCTGCATCGCATCGCGCACGTCGGCGCCGACCTGCCGCAGGCGGTAGAGGTCGGGTCCGAAGATCTTCACCGCGATGTTGGCACGCGTGCCCGAGAGCATGTGATCGATGCGGTGGCCGATCGGCTGGCCGATGGTCACGTTGGTGCCGGGAATGGCGGCAAACTCCGCGCGGAGCGTCTCGAAGAGTTCTTCCTTTTCAGCAGTATCCGCAAGCGTGACGTCGATCTCGGCCGCGTTCACTCCCTGAGCGTGCTCATCGAGCTCGGCGCGTCCCTGCCGGCGATCCGTATTCACGACGCCCGGACTCGCGAGCAGGATCTGCTCCACGCGCAGGCCGATCGCGTTCGCCTCGGCAAGCGACGTTCCGGGCACCGTGACGACCGACACGGTGAGGGCACCTTCGTTGAACTCCGGCAGGAATGCGGAGCCGAGCATCGGGATGCTGGCGAAGGTGAGGAGCAACGCGGCGCCCGCTCCAAGCAGCACCCGTTTCGGGTGGCGCAGGACGAGATCGAGTGTGCCGGAGTAGCGGGCCTTGAGCCAGATCACCAGCCTGCTCTCCTCCTCCGCCTGCACCGCCTTCGTGTTCGGCAGGAGGTACGCGCAGAGCACCGGGGTGACGGTCACCGCTACCAGCAGCGAGGCAAGGATCGATACCACGTAGGCGAAGCCGAGCGGGCGGAGAAGGCGGCCTTCCACGCCGCCAAGGAAGAACAGCGGCATGAACACGACGATGATGATGAGCGTCGCGTTGACAATCGACGCCCGGATCTCCCTGGATGCTTCGTAGATGACCGTGAGCGATGGTCGTCGCAGCGCTTCGGGCAGGTGATGATTCTCCTTGAGGCGCCGGAACACATTCTCCACGTCGATGATTGCATCGTCCACCAGCGCGCCGATGGCGATCGCCATGCCGCCGAGCGTCATCGTGTTGATGGTGATGCCGAGCATCTTCATCGCGAAGATCGCCACGACTAGCGACAGGGGAATCGCGAGCACCGAGATTGCGGTCGCGCGGACGTTCCAGAGAAAGAGGAACAGGATCACCACGACGAGGATCGCGCCATCGCGAAGCGCCTCGACGACGTTGCCGACGGAAACCGTGATGAAGTCGGCCTGGCGGAAGAGTTCCGTATGTATCTCCACGCCCTCAGGGAGCGTGCGTCCGATATCGGCGAGCTCCTGCTCGATGCGGCGCGTGAGTTCCAGCGTGTTGGCACCCGGCTGCTTTTGAATGGCGAGCACGATGCCAGGCGTGGCATTGACGGATCCGTCCCCGTACTTCGGCGCGGCGCCGACCTGGACGTCGGCGACCTGCCCGAGGACCACGGGAATGCCGCCGCGGACGGCGACGACGGTTTGCGCGACATCGTCGGCGTTCCGGACCCTGCCGATTCCGCGAATCACGTACTCCTGCCCCTGCGCCATGAACACGCCGCCGGAGGCGTTCGCATTGGAGCCCGCGGCCGCCCGCACCACCTCCTCGAGCGTCACACCGGTCGCACGCATCCGCGCCGGATCGGCCAGCACCTGGTACTGACGCACTTCGCCTCCGATCGGAATCACCTGCGCGACCCCCGGAAGCGCCAGCAGGCGGCGACGGAGCGTCCAGTCGGCAATCGTGCGCAGTTCCATCGGCGAACGCGTGCCGGTCACGCCGATCATCATGATCTCGCCCATGACGCTCGACACGGGCGCCAGCTGCGGTGGCGACACGCCCACCGGCAACGTGGCCGCCACCGCCTGCAGTTTCTCGGCGACGATCTGCCGGGCGCGGAAGATCTCGACCCCCCATTCAAACTCCACCCAGACGACCGAGATGCCCTGCGCCGTCGACGATCGCACCCGGCGAACGCCGGTGGAGCCGTTGACCGCCGTTTCGATGGGAAACGAGACGAGCGCCTCGACTTCCTCGGGCGCCATGCCGTGCGCCTCGGTGAGAATCGTCACCGTCGGCGCCGTAAGGTCGGGAAAGACGTCGACGGGCATGCGCGATGCCGTCCACGCGCCGGCGACGAGCATGAGCGCCGATACGGCGACGACGATGAAGCGGTTGCGGAGCGACCACGCAATGAGGTTGTTCAGCATGGCGGCCCTAGTGACCGTGCGCTTCGGACGGTACGCTTGTCGACAGCGACGCGAGGCGCACCTGGTACGCGGCCCCCGTAACGACACGATCACCAGCGACGATGCCCGAGGCGACGAGGGTGTAGCTCCCATCCCGGCCGCCGAGAACCAGGTCGCGCTTCTCGAACGTCTCACCTTCTACCTGCACGTATGCGATGGGGCGGCCATCCTCATCCAGAATCGACGCCGTCGGAATGGCGATGCCATCGACCTGCCGTCCTGTGCGGACCAGAACTCGTGCGGTCGCGCCGATCTTCACAGCGTTGCCGGGATTCACGACTTCGTACGTAACCGGCAGGGTGCTCGACTGCGGATCGATCGCAGCTCCGACGGTGACGACGCGCCGCGTCTCGAACCGTCGCGGATCGCCGTCGAGCTGGAACGACGCGCCGGAACTGCCGGCGACCCGCGAGGCCTGCTGGGCCGGGACGTTCACGCCGAGCCATACGACTGAAGGATCCACCACGGTAAAGAGTTGAGCGCCGGCCTCCACGCGGCTGCCGGGCACGATCGCGCGCTCCGCAATGATGCCGGCGATCGGTGACCTTACCACGATGCGGCCCCCTGCCCCCGCGCCTCCTACGCTTGCCAGCGCTTCGCGCGCAGCGCGCAGGCGATTCTCCGCCTCGTGAAGTCGGCGCTCCGGCGCCGCTTCGGCGGCAACGAGCCGCCGCGCACGTGCTGCTTCATCTTCCGCTTCCCGAAGTTCCGCGCGTGCGGTTGCATACGCGCTTCCAGATTCATCCAGCGAGGGAACGAGCTGCGCCAGAGCCTGGCCGCGTGACACGCGGGCTCCGGGCGCTGGCGACTGCGCCACCGACGCCGCGTCCACGACACCGCTCATCGGGGCGGTCACCATCGCGTGGCGGCCCGCCGCGGGTTCTATGACTCCGGAAGCGGAGAAGCTCTCCGTCATGCGGCGCACCGCGGCGAACTCGGTGCGAAATCCCGGCGTCCGCCACTGCTGCTCCTTGAGAAAGCTGATGCCACGGTCGCCGCCATCGTCCTCACGTGGCGCCTCAGCCTCCGTCGCGTATACGCGCAGATTGGGCACGTACAGGCTGTCTTTCGCCTGAGGGCTGTCGACCAGGATGTGCAGGTCGTACACCCCGGGCGTGGTGAATCGCGGACGCGGCCCGTAAATGCCCGGGCGACGCGGTTCGTGCTGCACGACAGTGAGCGGTGCGCCCCCGGTACGGGGAACGAACCTGAAGGTGACCGCACCCGAGGTGAGCGGCGCAAAATCGGTGAGATCGGTGAGGTGCGCAGCAAACACGCCCGTATCACCCACGATGAGTGCCGGATGCTCCATGAAGAGTTCCGTCGAGTCAGTGAAGAGCGTCACAACGCCGCCGGCAGCGCCGGGAGCATCGCCTTCACCCGCATCGGTCGCATCGCCCGAGCAGGCGCCAAGCGCAAGCAGCGCACAGGTCGCCACGGCTGCGCGCGGTGTCGTGCGCCGGATAGTCGAAATCATCATCACTCCTGCGGCGCGCCAATCCGGGCGCCCCCGGTTGGCAGCGTGAGGGGAGCGCCGACGGCGCGCTCCAGCGCCGCACGTCGGACGAGCAGTTCACCTTGCAGCGCCGCGAAGCTCGACTCGGCCTCGCGGTACGCACGCACGGCATCGAGCCACTCGACGAGCGTGACCTCGCCCTCGGCATAGGCCACTTCGGCCGACGTGAGCGCAGCGCGTGCTTCGGCGCCGAGTGCGGGAGCGAGCAGTGCGACCTGCTCCTGTGCGACGTTGTACGCGTCATGCGCGTCGGCAACCTCGCGGATCACCTTGCGGCGCTGCACCTCTACCTCCGCACGCAGTCGCCGCGCCTCGGCATCTGCCGCATCCTGGGAGCCACGACGTCGGTCGAAGACCGGCAGCGGAACCGACATACCGGCGGCAAAGCCGCCGAGCGACTGGTTGCCGCTGGCCGGCTGTGCGACGCTTTCGTTCTTGAAGCCGGCCGTCAGCACCGGTACGGGCGTTCGTTCGCGCGCCGTGAGTCGCGCCCCGGCGGCGGCGGCCTCGGCGTCGAGCGCCAATGCACGCAGCACGGCGCGCGAGCGGAGCGCGAGTGAGACCAGCGAGTCCGCATCGGCGGGTGGCATGCCCGCGACGAGTGTATCGGATAACGACAATCGGGCGGCGGTGACAGGCGCGTCGCTCGCGGTCACGACCGTCGCCAGGGCGCCGCGCGCGGCGCGCGCGGCGAGCATCGCCTCGGCGCGAACGGTTGCGTAGCGCGCTGCCTCGAGCCGGAGGCGGCGGTGCGTGTAGCC
>JACDHQ010000248.1 GCA_013820975.1 Gemmatimonadaceae bacterium | reverse complement strand
GCGGGCCGCGCGCTCAGCGGACGCGGCGTGACCCGGCCGGATCTCGGCGGAGACGCCATCGGGTGTCCGGAAGACGGCCGATATCCCGGTGATCTCCATGATCCTGTAGACCGTCTCGAGCGCCACGCGCGGGCGCTTCCCGCGCTCCAGTTCCCCCAGGGTATTCACGCTCACGCCGACCTTCTCGGCGAGCTGCTGTTGCGAGAGGCCGAGCCGCTTTCGGGCGCGGGCGATCAGCGGGGCGAGCGGGTCGGGGAGCATGGATCGTGGGGATCGGGGTGTGAGCCAAAGGATACGCCGTCAGACCGGAGAAGGCAACCTGTATATGGGTGATTTAGCACGTATACCTTCTAGTTCATCTGTATATGTGCTACATGTTTTGGTACCCGCTCGCGGCACCCGTGGTCCTCGATCCGGCTCCACGGCCGAGAAGCACCTGTTCGTTGACAGGCCCGCCGGGGCGCCGTCGATTCGGTCTTTACGCGGGTTCGTGAACGGCTGCCGCCCCACCGCCCAGGCGGGAGGACGGGTTACGACACGACGAGAGGAGCCTCGCCAGCGGTGACGCCGTCGGCGGGGACCGTGAGATCTGCCCCGCGCCCTCTATCGGAGGTGGCGCGGGCGCTGGGCCGTCGGGGCGTGGCCGGCATTCGGCCCGACTGGTCGATTCGGGGCCGCGAGCGCTGCCGCCGGCCCGCCGCGACGGCGGTGTCCGCCTACGGTCGGCTCCGCACCAAGTACCAACGCGGAACTGATGGTCGTCCGGACATCGCCGGCACCGTGTCCTGCGCCACGTGCGCCATGATCGTGATAGGCGCCGGTGAACCGCGAAGTGCGTCACAGTCGGATGGACCCTCGCCTGCGACATGGATGGACGCGCTGCGACCGCTCGCGCCGCAGCCCCGCGCCGAAGCCTGGCTCCGGCTCATCCTGCACCGTCGCGACCGGTACGGCGACCAGAAGCGGAGGTTTACCTCCAGTTGCGGCGCGTGGCACCGTAGACTTACGTTTGCCCCGTCGCGTAATGCCGACCCCGATACGACGTGATCGCGATGCAACCGTCGTGATTCCAAGGGTGGCCGGTGACGGGGCCGCCCACTGCCGCGCTCGTGCATCGTGAGATCGCTCCCCATTCGCTGCCCCCATGCACCGTATCGCTCCACAACCGCTGGCGGTGCTCGCGAGCGTCAGTCAGGTGTTGGCGGGCGCGCTCGACTACGACGCCACCGTGAACGCGGTGGCCAGTCTCGCGCTGCCGTACCTGGACAGCTGGTGCGCCGTCGATGTGTGCGCGGACGGGGACGCGGTGCACCGGGTCGCGGTCCTCCATCCCGATCCGCAGAAGCAGGCGCTCGCGCGCCAACTCGTGCGCGGGTGGCCTCCCGCGCGCGACGACCCGATGGGCGTGCCGGCCGTGATGCGGACGCGGAGCGCAATGGTCATCCCGCACGTCGACGACGCATTGCTTGCGCAGGTGGCGGGAACTCCCGAGGCACTCGCCGCGCTTCGTGCCCTGGGCATTGGATCCCTCATTACCGTGCCCTTGGTGGCGCATGACAGGATGCTCGGCGCGATCACCTTCGTGAGCGCCAACACCGGGCACCAGTACGACGAGAACGACGTCGCGCTGGCCGAGCATCTGGCGTCGCTCGCCGCGCTGGCGCTCGATAACGCACGGCTCCATAAGGCGGCGCTCGGGAAGGCCGAGGCCGAGGCGGCCAACCGGGCGAAGTCGGAGTTCCTCGCCACGATGAGCCACGAGATTCGTACGCCCATCAATGCGATCCTGGGGTATACCGATTTGCTGGACCTGGGACTTGCGGGGCCGGTCAGCGCGCAGCAACGCGAGTTCCTGACCCGCGTGCGCTTGACTGGCACCCACCTCGTGGGCCTCGTCGACGAAGTGCTGGACCTCTCCAGGATGGAGGCAGGCGAGCTGGCCGTGGCGCGGGTGCCCGCGGTGGCGGCAGATGACATCGCGACGGCGGTGGCGGTGACCGTGCCCGCGAGCGAGACGGGTGGCGTGCGTCTCTACCTCGACCCCGAAGACACGGACCAGGTGCTGTACCTCGGCGATTCACAGCGCGTGCGCCAGGTCCTCGTGAACGTGCTGGCGAATGCGGTCAAGTTCACCCCGCGCGATGGGACCGTCTCCGTGTCATCAGGTCGCGTGGACGACACGTCGATCACGGCCATCCTCGCCGCCGGTGGCCCGTGGGCCTTCATCCGCGTGTCGGACACGGGCATCGGCATCCCGGCCGAGCGGCACGCGGAAGTCTTCGAGCCGTTCGTGCAGCTCGACGGCGGCCTGACACGCTCGAAGGGCGGTACCGGACTGGGACTCACGATCAGCCGGCGGCTCGCGCGCCTCATGGGCGGCGATCTCACGCTCGAGAGCACGCCGGACGCGGGCGCCACCTTCACCCTCTGGCTGCCCGCGGCGCCTCTAACAACCGCCGCCCCTGCGGTGACAGCGGCCGACGCGACGGCTGCGCGGATCGCGCGCACGCTGCGGCCGATCTCGGCGTACCGGAGTTATGGTCTGGCCGAGATCGGGTCGCATATGCGAGGCCAGATCGAGAACGTGTTGCTGTCGGTGGCGACCCGCCTCCGGGCCGATCCGTTGTTCCCCAATGTCGCTGATTTGACCCGCGCCGAGCTTGAGGATCACCAACTCTCGTTCCTCACCGACGTGGTACAATCGCTGATCGTCATCGACGAGACAGGCGGCGTGAAGTCGGACCTGTACCGCGATGGGAGTGAGATTCAGCGCGTCATCTCCGGGCTGCACGGGCGCATGCGCTACAAGCAGGAATGGAGCGCCGAGCAGCTGGAACGGGAGTCCGTGATCGTGGCCGAGGAACTCGCGGCCATGATTCGCCGCCACGTCCCCGAGAACGTCGGCGACGTGACGGCCGCGCTCGCGGTCGTGAGCCACCTGATCGAGCAGGCGCGAGTGGAGAGCCTTCAGGTGTATCGTCAGGCGGCGAGCGTCAGCGCGTAGCACGCGACACGACGCCGGAGTCGCGTGCCTCGGTCCCCGGCCCTGCCGATTTGCGCTGATCGGTCGCGCGGGACGAGCAGAGTACTGGGAATCTACGAGTTGAGGGAGACCCCTTAGTGTCGATGCGAATCTCATTCGATCAGCTCGTTAGGGCGATGCCACTCTCGGCCGATACTGAGTGCAGAGCCTCGCGGTACCGCCAGACGGTGCCGGGGGGTTCCGAATGCGGTGCGTACGTTGACCGTACGTCCAGACACTGAAGTCCATGCCGCGACCCGCCAAGGACGCCTCGTCGATCAGGAACGCCCCACTCGAGACCGTTGAGATGCCGGCGCGCCTCCTTCTGATCGAGGATGACGACAAAGGATGCGGCGCTCACGCTTGGCGCGGTCGCGGCAATCCCTCGGTTCCGTGCCGAGACAAGCCGCGCGAGATACTCGCAGACAAGGATGCGCGTCGGCGCGGCGGAGGACGTCGAGGTGCTTGAACGTGTGTGCGAAGAGAAGGCCGACGAGATGGTGCACGAGCACGCGGCGTGCGCGCTCGAACGGATCGCCGCCCGAGACGCCAACCTCGACGACTGATCAGAGCCGCGGATCCACCGGCTCGCTCTCCAGCGCGAGCACCCCGAACACGCATTCGTGCACCCGCCGCAGGGGTTCACCACGGACGAACCGCTCCAGCCCCTCGACGCCGAGCGCGAACTCCCTCAGCGCGAGGGACCGCTTGGCGTGCAGCCCGCGCGACCGCAGCCGCTCAAGGTGCTCCGGCAGCGTGTACTCCGGCCCGTAGATGATCCGCAGGTACTCCCGCCCGCGGCACTTCACCGCCGGCTGGAGCAGCCCGCGCCGCCCACGCGCGACGAAGGTCAGCGGCTTCACGACCATCCCCTCGCCCCCGCGCCCGGTTATCTCCTCCCACCACGCGGTGACCTCTGCCTCGCTCGCGGCCTCGACGAGATCGACGACGCGATGCGCGGTGATGAACAGCACGCCGGAGTCGTCCGCGCCGCAGATCGACGCCGCCGTCTCCATGTGCCACCGGTGGTCCTTGTCCGCATGCACCGCGCCCTGCGTGGCGAGCACGTGGAAGGGCGCGAGCTTGAGATCGGCGACCGAGGTCACCGGCCAGCAGTAGCGCTGCCACGCCGCCGTGTACCGCTCGACGAGCGATGCCCGCGTGGTGAACCGCTCGACGAGGGCCCCGACGTCCAGCCCACGCTTCGCCGCCCGCCCGGCCACTGCCACGGCTTCGGGGAGCGCCCCTGCGGCGGCGGCGCTCACGGCGGCGTATTGCTCACGGATCAGCCCCTGCGCCTTGGCCGACCAGGGCATGAGCTCCGCGTCCAGCACCGCCCAATCCGTCGAAAGCCGCTCCCAGAAGCCGGAGCGCTCCAGCGCACGGCTAAGAATGGCGAGCAGCTCGCGCTCGACCACCGGGTCGTCGAAGAAGCGCCGCCCCGTTCGCGTCACCACCACGCCCGTACCCTCCCCTACGACGCCGAAGCGCCGGCGCGCTGCGTCTTCGTCGCGGCAGACCACGACGACGGCGCGCGAGCCCATGTGCTTCTCCTCGCAGATCACCGTCGGCACGCCCGCGTTCCGGTAGTAGGCGAATGCCTCGGTCGGG
>JACDHQ010000247.1 GCA_013820975.1 Gemmatimonadaceae bacterium | reverse complement strand
GGCGGACACAGTCTGGGTCCCCGGCGGCACCGCAGAAATCAGGAACATCCCGCGGGCGTCGGTGAGGCCGCCGCGGTTCACCCCGGCTACCACGATCTGCACGCCGGTGAGGGGCCTCTGCGTCGCCGCGTCCACCACCTGCCCGCGGATCGTTCCGGTCCCCTGTGCCTCGACGTGGGCGGCGGCGAGCAACGCCACCCCCACCAGCAGGACGTACCGGAGCACTCCCGACCATACTTGCGTACTCATTGATTCTCCTTTGCTTAGGGAATGTAACGAGGGAGACGGGCCGAGACTCACCTCGACCGGACCAGAACCTGCGGGAAAGGCGCGGCATCTCGCATTAAGGCGAGGTATCGCTCCAACAGCATCCTCGCGAAGGGACCTGGGCGGCCGGACCCCACCTGGCGGCCGTCGATCCGCGTTATCGGGATCAGATCGGTGGTGGTCCCGGTGAGGAAGACCTCCTCCGCCAGCGGGAGCTCCAAGGCGTCGATCGCCCGCTCCTCCACCGGGAGCCCCGCCGCGCCTGCGAGGCTCAGCACCACCTCGCGAGTGACGCCGTGCAGGATCTCCGCAGTGCGCGGGTGCGTCCGCACCACTCCACCCAAGACCGCGAACACATTGGTGTGCGACCCTTCGGTGACCACCCTGTCCCGGAGAAGGATGGCTTCGATCGCCCCGGCCTCACGGGCATGCTGCTTTGCCAGCACGTTGGGAAGCAGGTTGATCGTTTTCAGGTCGCACCGCTTCCAGCGCTGGTCTTGCTGCGTGATCGCGGCGGCTCCGTTCTCCTGCAACTCACGCGGCGGGGTGAAGCGAGTGGTGGAGGCGTAGACCGTGGGCTGCACAGGGTCGTTCGGGAAGTGGTGTGACCGCTGCGCCACGCCGCGGGTCACCTGCAGGTAGACGAGGGCATGCCCCTCCTTGAGGTCGTTCAGCTCGAGGAGGCGGAGGCAGGTGGAAGAGAGGGCGGCGGAGTCCACCGCGGGATGCAGCTGGAACTCGAGCCCGGCGAGACCCCGCTGCAAGCGCAATAGGTGGGCATCGCCCTCGATGAGTGTACCGTCCAGCGCGCGCATCGCCTCGTAGACGCCGTCGCCGAAGAGGAACCCGCGGTCGTCCACGTCGATTCGCGCCTCGTTGGACGGGAGGTACTCCCCGGACAGATGGATGATACGACTCATCGGACGCCCTCCGTCGCCCGAGCTTGAGGTGAGTGTCGGAGCACGCGCCCCGGACGCTGGTCGGTGTAGCGCCCCCCATCCACCATCACCACGCCGTTCACAAAGACGTGCTCGATACCGGCCGGGTACTGGTGCGGGTCGTCGAACGTCGCGCGGTCCGCCACGGTGGCGGGGTCGAAGACCACAACGTCCGCCATCCAACCCTCGCGTAAAAGGCCACGCTCCGGCAAGCCCAGGCGGGCGGCGGGCATCCCGGTCATCTTATTCACGGCCGACTCCAGCGTTAGCACGGCGCGGTCGCGAACGTACTCTCCCAGCACCTTTGGGAAGGAGCCGTACCAGCGCGGGTGCGGGTGTCCTTCGCCCGGCTGCGTGAGTCGGCCGTCAGAGGCGATCATCGTCTGTGGGTGTCGCATGATCCGCTCGACGTCCTCCTCGTCCAACACGTGGAAGATGGCCCGCGCGCCCCCGCGCTGCACCGCCTCGATCACCAGCTCCGCGCCGACCTCCTCAGTGGGCTCAAGGCCACGCATCACCGCCATGTCGTAAAGCGTCCTACCCTCCAGCTCCGGCGCCCAGGCGACCTGCGCGAACTGTACGCGCCGCAGGTCCCCGCCGCCGCGGTCGGTGCGGATGTTGTACGCGATCTCCCTTATGATGCTGTCGCGCAGCACCGGGTTCTCCAACCGGGCGGCGAAACCTTCGTTCCCGTCACCCATGGCCCACGTCGGGACCAGGACGCCGATCCCCGTGCTGGTGGCCGTGTACGGGTACTGGTCGATCATCACGTCGATCCCGGCCGCGCGCGCCGAATCCACCATCGCCAGCGTCCGCCGGCTCGCGCCCCACATCGGCTGCCCCACAACCTTATGGTGCGTCAGCACCACCGGGATTCCCGCCTCTCGCCCGATCTCGATCGCCTCCGCGACGCTCTCCAGCAGGCCCAGCCCCTCCTCCCGCAGGTGCGATGTGTAGATCCCGCCCGCGGCAGCTGCCACCCGCGAGAGCGCCACCACCTCGTCGGTGCGCGAGAAGGCCCCCGGCAGGTACTTCAGCCCCGTAGACAACCCCGAAGCCCCCTCCGCCATCCCCTGCGCGACCAGCGCCTCCATCCGGCGCAGCTCGTCGGGAGTGGGCGCCCGGTCCGCCATCCCCATCACCTCCCGCCGGATGGTGTTATGCCCCACCAGGTAGGCCACGTTCATCCCTACACCAAGCTCCTCCGCCTGCCGTAGGTAGTCGGCGAGAGGCCACGGCGCACTCCCGTCAGGACCCCCCAACGCAGTCGTCACGCCCTGACGGATGTGGCTCTCCGCACCGGGGAGCCGGAGTAGCGGGTCCAAGTGCGCGTGCAGATCAATGAATCCCGGCGCCACCACCTTGCCGCTTGCGTCGACCACTCGCGCTGCGGCACTTCGCGGAATCGACGTTTGGGAGATCCGCACGATGCGATCGCCCCGCAGTGCCACGTCCGCTCGATATCCCGGCGTTCCACTGCCGTCCACCACCGTCCCCCCCGCGATCAGCACGTCGTACGGACCTCCCGCGCTGACGCGCAAAGCGGGCGCGCAGGCAACCAGGGCCCCTATGGCGAGAAGGATGAAAAGTCTCATGTCAGCGACTCGTGGGGTGATGGTGTAAGAATTTGTGCACAATTGAAAATGCACGAGCGCGCAGGGAGTGCTGAAGCCTTCGGCTACCAGCTCCCTCGTTCGCCCAGGTGGCCGATCAGTCGGGACAGGCGGTCAGCGGAGTTCTCCCAGTTCTCGCGCACAGCTGCCTCCGCCGCCACCGCGGCGCCTGACTCAATACTGCGGATGATGACCTCGTGCTCCGCGTGCGAAGCGCAGATGTTCTCCGGGGATCCGGTGCTGTAGATGCGCCGGTAGCGCTCCGCCTGCGGTTTGATGGATTGGTGCAGCGCCTGGAGCCGCGGCGCATCCAGTGAGCGGACGAAGCAGATGTGGAACTCGGTGTGAGTCTGGTAGATCGCTTCCGCGTCCAGCGTCTCCGCCTTGCCCAGCCGCACCAGCTCCTCATTCACCTCGCGCAGCCGGTGCGCAAGTCCAACGCGCTTCGACGCGGGGAGGGCGGCCGCCCAACGGGCGGCGAGCGCCTCGAGCTCGGCAATGATGCTGTACAGCTCCACCGCATCTTGCCGGGTTAGCGGCGGGATTGTTAGGCGGGCATTCCGCTTCTCGTTCGTGCTTAGCACCCACCCCTCCTTCTGTAGCTGGTGCAGAGCACTCCGCACTGGCGTCCGGCTGATCCCAAGCCGCTCGGCCAGGTCGCTCTCAATGATCCGCATGCCGGGCGCCAGCCCGCCACGCACGATCAGGTCGCGCAGCTGCTCGTACGCCCGGTTGCTGAGCGTCGTGCTGTCGCCCGCAACGGAGCCGCCGGCGCGCTGCACCTTGGGACCGGTCTTCCTCCCTGAAATCGGAGGGGCGGCTGGTTCTCCATGGCGGGACAAGTGAGTCGGGGTGGTAGGTGGAGACAACTTGTACACAACCTGCAGCTATGGTAAAGCGCTTCAGCGCCACACGCAAGGTTCTTCTCATGCCGGTTAGTGCCCAAGGGGGTCCCCGCGCGTGGCTAGGACGCCGACTCTGCTCCCAATCGGGCAGCCGGCCTTCTCCTCTTCGCCGGGTCCATGCTGCTGCTCGAACTATCTTTTTGTCCACGGACTAGTGGGCCACTTCGCTGGGGGGTGACTTCAAGAGTAACCCCTAGAAAATGGGATGCGCCGCCTTCGCAGCGTGTCAGCTTGCTACTAATCTGTCATGAGTTAGTAGTTCGTTGGGAGGCCCGCAGTCTTTGCTCCGGTCTGACTACCACTCCCGTTCCCTCTCCGTCGGGCGCCATACGCGCAGCAAGCTCTCGGTAATCCGGCGAGCAATCGATGACCTGCAGGAGTACCTGCGCAGGAAGATCGCAGAAGTTCGACAGGGAGACGCGCTGTTACGCCAATCGGCGGATTTGAATTACCGCCAGCTAGCGTTGCTGACTCATGGCCTGAAGCAGCCGGGCACAGGTTACACGATCCAGTCGCACCGACGAAGTCACAGCATTTCGTACCAAACCGCTCGGACGGACCTCCTGGGTTTGGCAGAGCGAAAACTACTCGATCAGCGGAAGCGGGGACGCAGTTTTTCTTTCTCGGCGCCAAGCGACCTGGGAGATCGATTGCAGCAGCAGTAGATCACAGCCACGGAATAGTGTCTTAACCGACGAGCCGTGCGGGCCAGAGCGTCCCCCTGAAGACAACCGCAGCGCCGGCACGTGCCGCCATGCTCCGGCCTCCGCGAACGATATGCCAGCCTTCTCCCGACGGTGCAGCTTGTTGGCCCGTACGACAATCAGTATGCTTTCAGTGTTCGAAGCACCCCCCTCAGCGGAGGTCCCCGATGACGATCGATCCCGCTACCACCGCGCTAATGCTCATCGAATACC
>JACDHQ010000246.1 GCA_013820975.1 Gemmatimonadaceae bacterium | reverse complement strand
CCTGCAGCCCAAGCTCCTTCGCGTGCTCGAGGGGAAGGGGTTCCGCCGCCTCGGCGGCACGCACGAGGTGAAGGTCGACGTGCGGCTCGTGGCGGCGACCGCGAAGGACCTCGTGCAGGAGGTCACGTCGGGGCGCTTTCGCGAGGACCTCTACTATCGGCTCAGCGTGATGCCGATTCACCTGCCGCCGCTGCGCGCGCGGACGCGCGACGACCTGCTCGAGCTGGTCGCCCGAGTCCTCGATGAGCTGCGGCCGGGGCTGCCCGATGCGCCGCCGGCGCTCGAGGATGCCGCGCTGGAGCGGCTGCTGAAGTACGCCTGGCCCGGCAACATTCGCGAGCTGCGCAACGTGCTCGAGCGGGCGATGATCCTCGCCCGCGGTGATGCGCTCGTGCGCGAGCAGTACCTGCCGGCGGAGGTGCGCGATGCCACCGGCGTCGGCGTGGAGCACCACGTCGCGCGCACGCTCGAGGAGGTGGAGCGGGCGCAGATCGATCGCACGCTGCGGGCCCACGCGGGCAACCGCACGCGGGCCGCGAAGGAGCTCGGCATCTCTCGCGCCACGTTGATAAAGAAGATCAAGGAATTCGGCCTGCGCGGCCGCTAGCGCGGGCGGGCATCGTTACCTGGAGAGAGTCATGGCGGAAATGCAAGAACGCGATTCGATGACCTGTCGCGCCTGTGGCAACGAGGAGCGCGCGTCGGAGGGCTACCCGTGCCAGGTGTGCGGCACCTTCCTCTGCGTGATCTGCAACCTGCGCGGGATCGTCCGGTGCCGCACATGCGCCGCGACCCACCCGCAGGGCGACGGGCGCACGGCTGCCCCGTGACCGAGCGGGCGGAAGTTCCAATGGAGCTGGCGGTCGTTGTCTCCGCCGTCGCGCCCCTGCATGCCGAGCCGCGCATCTCCAGCCCGCAGATCTCCCAGCGGCTCGCCGGCGAGCGGGTGGAAGTGATCGACTGGGAGTCGGACTGGCTGCTCGTTCGCGGGCGCGACGGGTACGAGGGATGGATGCACTCCGGCTACCTGCAACCGTCGCATGCGGGGCCGGAGCGGCGCGCCGGCGGCCGGGTGTCGCTCGGCTCGATCGTGCGCGGGTCCGACGGTGTCGTGCGTCCGCTGCCCCTCGGCGCGGCCCTGGCGCGTGAGGACGAGGTGATCGACGGCGAGGTGACCCCGGCCGCCGACCTCCCGCGCCTCTTCCCGACGAGCGGCGCGGCGATCGCCGACACCGCGCGGCGCTACTTCGTGGGCGCGAGCTATCAGTGGGGGGGCGTCACCCCGTGGGGTGCCGATTGCTCCGGCTTTTCGCAGTCGATCTTCGCCCTGCACGGCGTCACGCTGCCGCGTGATGCATGGCAGCAGGCCGTGGCGGGCGAGGCCGCCGGCACCGATCCCCTCGCACTCCGTGAGGCGGACCTGCTCTTCTTCTCCGACCGCGCCGACCAGAAGATCACCCACGTGGGCGTGGCGCTCGACAGGCAGGAGATGGCGCACCTCGCCCTCGGCCGCGGCGGCTATCGCGTGGAACCGCTCACCGATCCCGCCGATCCGTACGTGAGGATGCTGCTCGATCGCTTCCTGTTCGCGCGGAGATTCTTATAACGAGATGCGAGATGCGAGATGCGAGATGCGAGGAGGTAGGTCTCGTCTCGCATCTCGCGTCTCGCCCCCTGCCGCAGTATCAGCTGACGAGGCCCAGAAACGGCTTCGTGCCCGTCGCGACTGGCGGTGGTGCCGCCGAGCGCACCTGGACCGGGATCTCGCGCGCCGTCTGCCCATCCACGGCGACCACCATCAGGTAGCCTCCCGCCTGGTCCATCGGCAGGTCGATCTGCGCGATCAGCGGCAGGTCCATCTCGAGCACCCCGACCGGCGGGGCACCGACGTTCAGTTCCCCCGTGCTCTGCCAGAGCTCCCGCCCGCTCGGGTTGATCCACCGCAGGCTCACCGAGTGCGTACCGGTGTCCATTGGCGTCCCCTTGAGGTGGACGACGAGGTGTGCCCGTGGGTGGATCGACGGAAGCGATCCGACCTGGAGGGCGTCGAACACCCCGAGGATGTTGAGCTTCCCCTCCTGGGAGAGGTTCGCCGCGTCGGCAAAGAGCGCAAAGGATACCTGCATCCCGTAGCATAGCGTGTCGGCTGGGGGCGCGGCTACCCGTTAGCTTTGGGCCCATGAAAAGCGAGCTTCGCCCCGGCTTCGGCGCGACCGACGGGATGCTGATGCTGATGGCGGCGATCTGGGGCGCCAACTTCACCGTGGTCAAGTACGCCACCCAGGCGCTCGAGCCGCTCGCGTTCAACGGCGTGCGGGTGCTCATCGCGGCCGTCGCGCTGTCGGTGCTCGCCGTCGCCGGCCCCAGGGCGCGGCCCACCGGCCGTGACATGCTCGTCCTGCTCGCACTCGGCGTGATCGGCAACGGGTTCTACCAGATCTTCTTCGTTGAGGGAGTCGCCCGCACACGTCCTGGCGACGCCTCGCTCGTGCTCGGGGCCGCGCCGGCCTTCATCGCCCTCCTCGGCCGCATCACCGGCGTCGAGCGCATCAGCATGCGCGGCGCAGTCGGCGTGGCGCTGTCGATTGCCGGCGTCGCGCTGGTGGTCTTCGGGGCGCCGCAGGTGGCCAGGGGGACGATGCAGTCCACCCTCCTCGGCAACGTGCTGGTGCTCGGCGGGGCACTCTGCTGGGCGGTGTACACGATCCTGCTCAAGCCGTACACCCACCGGATCGATGGCATCCAGCTGTCCGCGGTGACGATGGTCGGCGGCGCGGTCCTGCTCGGTGCCTTTGCGCTGCCCGACGTCGCCCGCACCGACTGGACGCGCGTCGACGGCCTCACCTGGGCGGCGATCGGCTACAGCAGCATCGGCGCCCTCGTCATCGCCTACCTGTTCTGGTACCGCGGCGTGCGCACACTCGGGCCAACGCGCACCGCGATGTACTCCAACCTGCAGCCGGTCATCGCGCTGCTCGTCGCATGGATGGCGTTCGGGGACCGGCCTGGCTTCGTCCAGGTCGCCGGCGTCAGCATCATCACCACCGGACTCGTGCTCACGCGCACCTAGCGCGGGACCCGCGACGCAATCAACGATCATCCATGAAGCTGGTTCTCTTCGACATCGACGGGACGATCCTCTGGTCTGACGGGGCAGGCCGACGGGCACTGCACCACGCGTTGACCGAGGTCTTCGGCTCCGTCGGCCCCGCGGACTACTGGTTCGACGGCAAGACCGACCCGCAGATCGTGCGCGAGCTGATGGACCACGAGGGATTTGCTGCCGACGAGATCGAGCGGCGGCTGCCGGCGACGCTCGCGCTCTATCTCGAGCGGCTGCAGCACGAGCTGGC
Organism: Gemmatimonadaceae bacterium; assembly: GCA_013820975.1. GTDB lineage: Bacteria > Gemmatimonadota > Gemmatimonadetes > Gemmatimonadales > Gemmatimonadaceae > JACDHQ01. Next base: position 1,301 of record JACDHQ010000246.1, on the reverse strand, counting down.
CGATCCGGCGCACGGGGCTGACGTGCTGCCGGGGGTGCGCGAGCTGATCGACACGCTCGAGGCGCGCGACGACGTCGTGCTCGGGCTGCTCACCGGTAACGTCGCCCCGGGCGCGCGGGCGAAGCTCGGCCGGGTGGGCATCGACTTCGAGCGGTTCCCCGTCGGCGCGTTCGGCTCCGATCATGCCGTCCGGCCGGAGCTGCCCGCCATTGCGCAGCGGCGCTGCCGGGAGCTGCTCGACCTCGACGTGCCCGGTGAGCGGGTCGTCGTGATCGGCGACACGCCGGCCGACCTCACGTGCGGCCTCGCCATCGGGGCACGCGCGATCGGTGTGGCGACAGGCCGCTTCTCGGTGGATGAGCTGCGCGCGCACAACCCGCACGCGGTGTTCGAGGATCTCTCGGACACCGGCCGCGTGGTTGCGGGCATCGTCGGCACCGGATAGGCACACCGTGTTCCGTCGCCGGCCATGACGATCTTCCCCCACGCGCCGGTACGCGCCGAGGTGAGCGGCACCGTCCGGCATCAGGTGTTGTCGGGGCGGATGTCGCTGGCCGTCGACCTCGATGGCGTCGTGCTCGTCCCGCTCGATGACCACCTCCACCCGGGAACGCCGGTGCGCATCGCGTTCGACGCCATCGACGGGGCGGTGTACACGCCCGGCGACGCGCACCTGACGATCACGCTGCGGTCGGATGAGCCGATCGTCGCGCGGGGTGACGCGCGGCTCCAGGCCGTTGCGGGCGACCTGCTCGCCCGTGGGTGCACGGTCCCGGAACTCACCCGCGCGCTGCGGACCCTCGGGGGACGACGCGGCGGGGCCGGGCAGGACGACTTCTTTCGCCCGCTCCTCGACGCGCGGCGGGCGGCCGCCGCCGGCGGCGATGCCGCGCTCGAGGCGTTCGACGCCGCGCAACTGCGCATCGCCATCGAGGCGCAGCTCTCGCAGCTCGCCGCCCGGCACGAGCCCGATCACCCGGCGGCACAGCGCGCCCTCGAGGCCCGCCTCTGTGACGCTGCCCTTCCCCTGCTCGACGCCCTCGGGGGGATCGGCGCTGCGGCCGAAACTGCGCGTACCGCCACTCCCGACACCACATTGCGCGCCTGGCGCGAGTGGGCGCGCGCGGTCCTGCGTGCCTTCGAGCGCGCCGATGCGGCCTGGCTCCAGGTCCGGGCTACGTTGCAGGCACCCCGCCGTGGCACTCCTCCCCCCACCGACGGCCTCGACGCCATCTGGAAGAAGGTGACGGGATGAACATCGACGTCCTCTTTGCGTCCCCATGGGGGGCGCTCATCATTTT
>JACDHQ010000245.1 GCA_013820975.1 Gemmatimonadaceae bacterium | reverse complement strand
GTGCCGTCGTGCGCCACCTCGAGCAATCCGGGATGGTGGCCGTCGGCATGCGCGCTTCCCGGCACCCGCTCCTGGCCGAACAGCTCCGCATCGAGCGACTGCATCGTGAGCGCCGCGCAGTTCACCTCGATGAACGGCTGCAGCGCCCGCGGGCTCTGCGCATGGATTGCCGCCGCCACGCGCCCCTTGCCCGTCCCGCTCTCGCCCAGGAGCAGCACGGTCGTGCGGTCGCTGCGTGCAAGCAGGTCGAGCTGGTCGCTGAGCTCGCGCATCTGGGGCGAGCTGCCGAGCACCGACGAGGCGCCTGGGGCGCGGCGGCCGGTGAGGTAGCGGTTCATCTGCCGCAGGCGCGCCTTCTCGAACGCGCGCTCGGCCACGGCACCAAGGTGCGCCAGCTCGATCGGCTTGGTGAGGAAGTTCTCGGCACCGCTCTGCATCGCTCGCACCGCCAGCGCGACATCGCCGTGCCCCGTGATCATCACCACGACCGGCTGCGCGTCGCGCGTGCGCTCGAGGACGTCGAAGCCGGTCATGTCGGGAAGGCGCACGTCGAGCAGCACGATGTCGGGCCGCTCGCGGCGGAGCGTCGCGACGCCTTCCTCGCCGGTGAACGCCCGCGACACCTGATGCCCCTTGCGCTCGAAGAAGGTGCCGAGCGCTGATGCGATGTCCGGTTCGTCGTCGATGATCAGGACGGATGCCATTGCTGGAAATATGGCCCCGTTCCCGTCATCGCGCCTCTGCCGGTGCCCCCACCAGCGCCGCGAGGTCGTCGAGCAGGAAGGGCTTCGTGAGCACGGGACGGCCCGTCGAGTCGAGGAACCTGCGGGTCGCCTGGCTCTGGAGGTCTCCGGTCACGAACACCACCCGTGACGCAAGCGCGGGATCCATGGCCTGCAGCTCGGCGAAGACGGCATCGCCCGACATGTCCGGCATCCGGAGGTCGAGCAGCACCCGGTCGAAGTCGGCGACCGCCGCCCGGGCGAGCGCGTCGCGGCCGGACCCGAACGCCTCGACCTCGTGCCCGAGCGACGTGAGGAAGGTGGTCAGCACGGAGCGGATCGCGGGTTCGTCATCCACCACGAGGATGCGCCGCGCGGGCGCGTTGCTGGAGGCCCCGGCCGGCTGTTCGGGCGCCTCCTCCTGCTCGGGTGGGGGCACGTGCGGCAGCTCGATCGTGAACGTCGCACCCTCGCCGCCGGCGGATTCGGCCCGGATGCGGCCACCGTGCTCTCGGATGATCCCGTGCGAGATGGAGAGGCCGAGCCCCGTCCCCTTCCCCACCCCCTTGGTGGTGAAGAACGGGTTGAAGACGCGCCCGAGGTGCTCGGCGGGGATTCCGGGCCCGCTGTCCCTGACCTGGATCTGCAGCATGCCATTGGCGTACGTCGTGGCCACCGTGATGCGGCGGCGGCCGGCCCACTCGGCGAGCGCCTGTTCGGCGTTGGCGACGAGGTTGACGATCACCTGCTGGAGCTGGTGCGGGTCGGCCCAGGTGAGGGGCAGCGACTCGTCGAGCGCGAGCTCCACATCCACCTGGTTGGTGCGCAGCGTGTAGCGTCGCAGGTCGATCGTCGCATCGACGATGCGATTGACGTCAGTCACCGTCCGCTCCGGCTGGTGCTGCCGCGCAAAGGTGAGGAGGTTCGCGACGATCCGCGCAGCGCGCTTCGCTTCGGCGTGGATCGTCTCGGCGGCACGCCGCTGGTCGGGCGGTGCGTCGGCGGCGAGCAGGAGCTGGGAGAAGGCGACGACCCCGGCGAGCGGGTTGTTGAGCTCATGGGCGACGCCGCTCACGAGCTGGCCGACTGCGGCGAGCTTTTCCTGCTGGAGGAGCTGCTCGGAGAGGTGCTTCTCGTCGGTCACGTCGCGCACGATGCCGAGGAGGCCGGCGAGGCGTCCGCCTTCGTAGATTGGCGTGGCGAGGAGCGAGCCATGACGCGTCGAGCCGTCACCGGCCTGGTAGCGCAACTCGGCACGACTGCGCCGGCCGCCGGCGGCGTCGGCGAGCAGCGCCGCAATGGGCTCGCGGTCGGCCGGGTGGAGGATCGCCGTGAACGCGGTGCCCAGGAGCGCGGTGCGGGTCAGGCCGGACGCCCGCTCGAAGGCGCGGTTCACCGATGTCAGCCGCCCTTCGTCGTCGGTCGTGAAGATGGCGTCGGACGCCGACTCGACGAGGCGGGTGTACCGCGCCTGCGAGCGTGCGAGTGCGTGCTCGCGCTCACGCTCGGCCGTGACGTCACGGGCGATGCCGAGCACGCCGACGATGGCGCCGTCGCGGCGGATGGGGGTATTGGTCACCGAGGCGAGGCGCCGCGCGCCGTCGATCCGGACGTAGTGGGCCTCGTAGCTGCGCGCCTCGCCGTTGAGCGCGCCGCGGAAGTGCTCCTTCACGCGCGGCAGGTCCACCGGGTCGATGTACGCCTTCAACGGACGGCCGAGCAGCTCGTCGAGCGGCGCGCCGGTGAAGTCACAGGTGGCCTCGTTGAGTGACGTGAAGGTCCCGGCGAGATCGAGCGTGTAGATGGCGTCCGTCGCGGTCTCGAAGAGGTTCCGGTAGCGCGCCTCCGACTCGGCGACCGCGTCGCGCGCGCGCCGCTCCTCGGTGACGTCGCGTAGCGTGGCGACGATGCCGGTGATCTCTCCCTGTTCGTAGAGCGGGGCCGTGGCAACGGCGATGGTGCGGCGCTCGCCGTCGGGGCGCAGCACCACCGACTCGTACCGTTGCGGCTGGCCGGCCAGCGCCGAGTCTTCGTGCGCCGCGACGTCGGCGCGCAGCTCGGGCGGCACGAGCGAGGCCATGGCCGGGCGCGATCCCTGGGCCACGCCGAACAGCTCGTCGGCCGCGGCGTTCGAGAACACGATGCGGCGCGTGCGATCGGTGATGACGATCGCATCCCGGGTCGTCTCGACGACCAGCCGATACCGCTCGGCGAGCGTGGCGACCTGGTCGAAGAGGGTTGCATTCACGACCGCCATCGCCACCTGGTCGGCCATCCGCTGCAGCAGCTCGGCGTCGCTGTCGGTGAAGGGCCGGTCGCGATCGACAGCCGCAAGCACGCCGATCGGACCAGTGCGCGAGATCAGCGGCACGACGAGGACGCGCCGCGGCTGGAGGTGATCGATCACGACGGGATCGCGGAACGCCTCCTGGCTGTAGTCGTTGGAGAGCGCAGCCATGCCGGTTTCCATCGCCTGCGTCGCCAGTAGCGCGGGCGGCACCCGCAGGCCGTCCAGGGCCGTGCATGAACCGGCGGTGGCGACACACTCCATCATGCCGTCTGCCAGCAGCGACAGCACTGCGCCATCGCACTTGAGCAGCGCGATCGCGTGGCGGACGATGAGGTGGCGGACCTCGCCGGGCTCGAGTGACTCGTTCACCGCGCGGGCCACGTCGGAGAGTGCGCCGCTCAGCCGCTGCTCGCGCTCGCGCTCCTCCTGCAGCCGGACGCGCTCGACGAGGATCGCGATCTGCGCGGCATAGAGCTCGACGGTGCGAATCTGGTCCACCGTGGGGCGGGCGCGGTGGGCCGGGTCGTCGAGGGTCAGCGTGCCGACGACGTCGCCCGCGGCGCCGCGCAGCGGCACGAGCAGCGCATCGCGCGGCGACCAGTCGGCGCCCTCGCGGGGGGGCAGCGCACTCGGCAGCGCGTCACCGAACTCGCCGGCGATCCACGGGTCGCGGGAGTCGAGGTAGTACGAGTCGCCGATCCGGTGCGGCTCGAGGTGCGAGAAGCGATGGCGCCACACGGCGCCCGACGCCGGCTGTTCGCGAAGCGTCGCCTCCTCCTCGGCCGTGAGGCCCGCCGCAATGACGAGCGTCGGCTCGAGCTGCGCGTCGCGGACGGTGATGGTGCCGCGGCCGAAGCCCACGCGGAGCACCGCCGCGAGGAAGACGCGCAGCTTGCCCTCGAGCGAGCGCACCCGCTCAGCGGCGGTGGTCGTCTCGTGGAGGAGGAAGAGATGATCGCGCTCGCGTGCCAGCCGGATGACGAGGTCGGGCGTCATCGCCGGACCGTCGGGGGCGGCCAGCCAGGGCATCATCGGCGGCGTTCCGGCCGGCGGAGTTCGACGTTGCGACATCTCAGGACTACCTGCCCGGAATCAGCACCAGCGCGGCATGCGGCTCGCACGTGACCTCGAAGGGCACGATGCCGAGCAGCTCCCCGTCAGCCTGCACCGGCTGCGGCGGAAAGGTCTCGATGCGGATGTGGCACCCGCTGCGATAGAGGACGGATGGGGTCGAGCGGAAATCCTTGCGGACGAGGCGCCACATGATCACCGTGGCGTCCCACAGCGAGCCCGGAGAGTAGACGACTGCGTCCAGCACTCCGTCATCGAACCGGATCCCGGGGCCGAAGGTGATGAGGTCGTACAGGACGGCGCCGAAGTTGGCGACCATCGCCATCACCGCTTCCCGCTCCTCGACCTGCCCGTCCACGGTGAGGCGCACGCGGAAGCGCCCCCGCCGGGTGAGCACCGCGCCGAACGCTGCGCGCCCGGCCGTCAGCCAGTAGGCGAGGACACCAAGCCGGCGCTTCATCCAGCGCGGGGTCAGCGCCACCATGCGGGCATCGATCCCGACCCCGGCCGCCACCGCGAACCGCTCGCCCCCGGCCAGCCGGCCGAGATCGCACGCCAGCACATGGCCATCGAGC
>JACDHQ010000244.1 GCA_013820975.1 Gemmatimonadaceae bacterium | reverse complement strand
CTCGTCCACGCTCGGGTAGCGATCGATCGCGGCCGCGGCCTCCTCGTGCGGCCAGGGATACAGCTCCTCCACCCGCACGATCGCCACATGGCGCGCATCGGCGCGCTGCGCGGCGAGATCGTAGTAGATCTTGCCCGTGCAGAACACCACGCGCCGCACGGCGGCCGGATCGGCGACCGCGTCGTCGATCACGCTGCGGAAGCCGCCGTCTGCGAGATCCTCGAGGGCGCTCGCCGCCTCCGGCAGGCGGAGGAGTGACTTGGGCTGCATGATCACCAGTGGACGGCGATCGACGCGCTTCGCATGGCGGCGCAGGAGGTGGAAGTACTGCGCCGGGGTCGAGAGGTACGCGACGACCATGTTCCCCTCGGCCGCCAGCTGGAGGAACCGCTCGAGGCGCGCGCTCGAATGCTCCGGCCCCTGCCCCTCGTAGCCGTGCGGCAGCAGCAGCACGAGCGAATTGTCCTGCCCCCACTTCGCGCGGTCGGAAACGAGGAACTGGTCGATGATGGGCGCCGCAACGTTGGCGAAGTCGCCGAACTGGGCCTCCCACAGCACGAGATCCTGCGGTGCCGCCGTCGAGAACCCATATTCGAAGGCCATCACGGCCGTCTCGCTCAACGGGCTGTTGTAGATCTCGAACGTGCCGGCCCCTTGCTGCCGGAGCGTGGCGAGCGGCGTGATCGTCGCGCCGGTCTTCACGTCGTGCAGCACTGCCTGCCGGTGCGAGAAGGTGCCTCGCTCGGCATCCTGGCCGGTGAGGCGCACGCTGGTGCCCTCGACGAGCAGTGTCGCGAATGCCAGCGCCTCGGCGTGTCCCCAGTCGATCGCGCCGGTGGTGAGCGCCTCGCGCCGGCGCGGGAGCGTCCGCTGGAGCGTCGCGTGCAGCGAGAAGCCCTCGGGCCATGCGAGCAGGCGCTCGTTGAGCGACACCAGCTCCTCCGTGCGGACCGCCGTCTCCACCCGCTCGGCGGGCACGAGCGCCTTCGACTCGTCATGATGCGACTCGTCCACCCCCTGCGCGAGGGCAGCGTCATGATGCGTCTGCAGCTTGTCGGCGAAGGCGCGGTCGATCGCCGCGACGTCGTCCTTGCTGAGCACCCCTTCGCGGACCAGGCGTGCTGCCCAGACCTCACGCGGCGTGGGGTGCGACTTGATCCGGTCGTACATCAGCGGCTGCGTGAACGCCGGCTGGTCGGCCTCGTTGTGGCCGTGGCGGCGATAGCCGACCAGGTCGATGAGCACGTCCTTCGCGAACTCCATGCGATAGGCGATCGCGATGCGCACCGCCTGGATGCACGCCTCGACATCGTCGGCGTTCACGTGCATCACCGGGATGTCGAACCCCTTGGCCGGGTCGCTTGCATAATTCGTCGAGCGGCTGTCCACGGGGTTCGTGGTGAAGCCCACCTGGTTGTTCGCGATCAGGTGCAGCGTGCCGCCGACGCGGAAGCCGCGTAACTGGCTGAGGTTGAGCGTCTCGGGGACGATGCCCTCACCCGGGAACGCGGCGTCGCCATGCACGGCGATCGGCAGCACGAGGTTCTCGTCGCGGCCGTCGGGGGTACGCTGCATGGCACGCGAGACGCCCATGAGCACCGCATTCACGAATTCGAGGTGGCTCGGATTGGGGACGAGCAGCGTGTCGATCTTCGCCCCGTTGTGGAACTCGCGCATCGCGCGGTACCCCAGGTGGTACTTCACGTCGCCGCTGCCGCTCGCCGCGTTGGTGCGGTCGTGCCGGCCGGCGAACTCGCGGAAGATCGCGCTGTACGGCTTGCGGAGCGCGTGCGCGAGGACGTTGAGGCGCCCGCGGTGTGCCATGCCGATCACGGCGGCCTGCGTGCCGTGCTTCCCCGACTTCGCGAGCGCCTCGTCGAGGACCGGGACCAGCGCATCCACACCCTCGATGGAGAACCGCTTCGCATTCACGAACGCACGGCCGATGAACCGCTCGAGGCCATCCACTTCCGTCAGGCGCTCGAGGAGCTTGCGCTTCTCGTCGGTGGTAAGCTCGGGGGTGAGCGCGTTGCTCTCGATCGACCGGCGGAACCAGGCGCGCTCGTCCTCCGCACCGATGTGCTCGAACTCGAAGGCGATCCGGCTGCAGTAGCGCTCGCGCAGCACCTCGATCACGTCGGCCGCGGTGCCTCCCGTCGCCTCCACCACGGAGACGCCCTTGAGCGCGTCGGCCGGAACGTCGGAGAGATCCGCCGCCGTGATGCCATGGAACTCCGGCGTGAGTTCGGGCGCACCGGGTGGAGCCGCGCCGAGGGGGTCGAGCGCGACAGCGCGGTGGCCGTAACGGCGGATCGACGCCGCAAGCGCGGCCGCACCGGCCGCCTTCTGGAGGAGCGCGGCGTCATAGCCGCCCGTCGCCGTCCCGCCGCCGGAAAGAGTCTCCGCGAAGCGGAAGAACTGGCGCCAGGTCTCGTCTACCGCATTCGGGTCCCGGCGGTAGCTCTCATATGCCTCGGCGACGTAGCCGTCGTTGAAGGCGGAAGCAATCGGAAGGGCACGCATAGTGGAGCTGAATCTAGCAAGCGGAGGGGGTACGGGGTCGGGGGTCGAGGGTCGGGGTCAACCCCATGCTCCGTACTCCCTACTGCCGTCGGCCGACCCCCGGCTCCCTGCTCCCGGCTCCCTGCTCCCGGCTCCCTGCTCCAACCGTCGTCAAAGGATGAGGGTAAAGATCGACCCCTCTCCCACTGCCGACGAGACCTCCAGCCCGCCGCCGAGCATCACGGCAAGGCGATGGGCGATGTGCAGCCCGAGCCCCGTCCCGCCGTGCCGGCGCGTCAGTCCCTGATCGAGCTGGGTGAATGGCTGGAAGAGGCGGTCCATGTCCTCGGGGGCGATGCCGATCCCGGTATCCCGGACGCTGAAGTGCACCTCGTCGCCCACGCGGCGCACGCCGATCTCCACCTCGCCCTTCTCGGTGAACTTGATCGCGTTCGTCATGAGGTGCACAAGCAGCTGTCGGAGCTTGTCCACGTCGGTCACGAACCGAATCGGCTCCGGCGGGGCGGTCGCCACGATCGCGAGGCCGCGCTGGGCCGCGGCATGCTCGAGGCTCGCCGCGACCGAATGCACGAGGTCGGCGGCGAGCAGTTCGCTCGGGCGCACGGCATCGCGCCCTTCCTCCAGGCTCGTGAACGCCAGGATTTCCTCGATCATCGCCGACAGGTCGTGCGTGACGGTGATGATGCGTCCCAGGATTTCCAGCTGCGGCTCCGACATGGGGCCGATCACCTGGTCGGCGAGCAGCTCGCCGTAGCCAGTCAGCGTCGTCAGCGGCGTGAGCAACTCGTGCGAGATCGTCGCGAGGAAGCGGCTCTTCGCACGATCGGCGGCCTGCGCCTGGTCGAGCAGCTGCGCCTTCCAGAGGGCGAGGCTCGCGTGATCGGCGATCACCTGCAGGCGCTGCACCTCGTAGGGCATGAACAGCGGCTGCTCGCCCCCGCGCGCCGCAAGCAGCACGCCGATCACCGCATCGTGCGCGAGCAGCGGGATACAGAGCACCTGCGAGATGCCGATCGCGCGCAGCGTGGATGCCAGCGGGAAGGCCTGGTCGTCGTAGTGCGTCGCCAGCACCGGCCCCCGTTCGGCGATGGCGCGCGCGGTGAGCGATCCCTCCTGCGGAAAGGTCATCCCTTCGAGGGGGAGCAGCTCGCCGACGGCGCATTCCACGCGGGCAGTCGAGCCATTCGACTGGATGACGGCGGCGCCCTGCGTGTGCGCCTGGTGCACGGCGGCATCGGCAAGGATGCGGAGCAGCGCCGGTGTGTTGGCAACGGCGGCCATCTGCCGCGCGAGGCGCCGCAGCGCGTTCGCTTCCTCGCGCAGGTCCACCGCATCGAGCGGCGGCCCCGGGGGCAGTGGCCTGTTGTCGTGATGCAGGTTCATGTCGATCGCGCTCGCACGGGATGTCGTTTCGCGAGCGGGGAAGATATCGCGGTCGTCGTTCGCCGCATCCCCGCGGCTAGCGGGCGGTCGCAGGACGGTCGGTCGGCACTGGGGGCAGGGTGTACGCGCCAGGGCTGACGGGGTTCACGTCGGGCGTGCGTCGTGCGAGGGCGGCCAGGGTGCGTGCCGCCGCCTCCCGGTCGAGCGTCGGGAGGTAGAGAAAGCCGGCGATGCCGTTGATGTCGAACGCGCACGCCTCGTGCGGCCGCCTCGTGAGGCTCACGGCGACGACCGGGAGTTGCGAGAGCACCGCATCGTCCTCCCATGATCCGAGGGGATTGGTGGCGAGGAGGTCGTACTCGCAGAGCACGACGTCGGGGATCTCGGAGGTAGCGACCTCTGCCGCACCGGCGAGCCCGACCACTGGTCGCGCGTCCACGCCGGTCTCGCGGAAAAGGGATGCAATGTGGTCCGCCAGGAACTGATGCCGTCCAACGCAAAGCAATTTCATGGCTGGAAGATACAACAGGGACCGGAGGACGGCTGGAGCCGGTGGCAGGGGGCAGGGCGGCCGCTGTACACCTCGGGGGCGACGGCCGGTGGCGGGAGCTACTGGGTCACCCCCTCCAGCGCGCGCGAGGTCCGGGCATCGATCGTTGCCGGCAGCGTGAGGCGGAAGGTGCTTCCCGAGCCGACGTCGGACCTCACCTCGAGGGTGCCCTGCAGCATCTCGGCAAGGCGGCGCGAGATGGGCAGCCCGAGGCCC
>JACDHQ010000243.1 GCA_013820975.1 Gemmatimonadaceae bacterium | reverse complement strand
ACACCGGGCTGTTCGGAGGCGGGCGCGTTTCCAAGGACCATCCGCGCGTCGAGGCCTACGGCGATGTTGACGAGCTGAACGCCGCGCTGGGGCTGGCGCGCTCGATCGAGCTGATGCCTCGCATTGACGAAGTGCTCGCGCCGATCCAGCGTGACCTGTTCGCCATCGGGGCGCTGCTTGCCACTCCCGACCGGGAGAAGATGCGCCAGCACCTCGAGAAGGCGCGGATCGACGAGTCGCGGATTCGCGAGCTCGAACAGGCCATCGACGACGCCGAACGGGAGTTGGAGCCGCTGACGGCGTTCATCATGCCGGGGGGCACGCCAAAGGCCGCTGCGCTTCATGTGGCCCGCACGGTGTGCCGTCGCGCCGAGCGGCGCGTCGTCCATTTGCAGCATGACGACCAGCTCTCGTTGCCCGAGCTCACCGTGATCTACCTCAATCGCCTGTCCGACCTGCTGTTCACGCTCTCCCGCCTCGCGAACAAGCGGGCGGGTGCAGGCGAGGTCACCTGGTGACCGCCGGGGTGGCGGCCGGGGTGGCGGCAGCCGGACGGGAGCTTCGGCTCCCCTCCTACGGCGTGACGATCGCCTCGGGTGCGCTCGCGCGGATCGCGGACATCGCCCGGGCGGCCGCACCTGCCCACCGCTATGCAGTGGTCACGGACGAGACCGTCGGCCCGCTCTACGCCGTTGCGGTCACACGGGCCCTCGGGCACGGCGCCGAGCTGTTCACCATTCCGGCCGGCGAGGCGAGCAAGACGCGCGAGACGTGGGCGGCGCTCACCGATGCGATGCTTGCCGCGGGACTGGGCCGCGACACCACGGTGGTCGCGGTCGGCGGCGGCGTGGTGGGCGACCTCGCCGGCTTCGTCGCGGCGACCTACCTGCGCGGCGTCCCGATCGTGCAGGTGCCGACCTCGCTCCTGGCGATGGTGGATGCGTCGGTCGGCGGCAAGGTTGGCGTGGACACGCCAGCCGGGAAGAACCTCGTCGGCGCCTTCCACCAGCCGGCGGCGGTGGTGATCGATCCCGAGGTGCTGCGCACGCTGCCGCTTGCCCACCGGCGCGCCGGGCTGGCGGAGATCCTCAAGCATGGCATCATCGCCGACGAGTGCTACTTCGCGGAGGTCGAAGCACAGCTCGAGACCCTGCGCGGCGGGCTCACAGGCGCGGATCCCGCCAGCGCGGCGGCTGCCGACGATGACGGGCACGGCGACCTGCACCTGCTGGCCGCGACGATCGCGCGAAGCGTCGAGATCAAGTCCGCCGTCGTCACGGCGGACGAGCGCGAGTCGGGCGTCCGGAAGACGCTCAACTTCGGCCACACGATCGGGCATGCGATCGAGCAGCTGAGCGCGTATACGCTGCTGCATGGCGAAGCCATTGCGATCGGCATGGTCGCCGAGGCCGGACTCGGGGAGCGCCTGGGCGCCACCGAGCCGGGAACGGCATCGCGCATCGAGCGCGCCGTGCGCGACGCCGGATTGCCCGCGCGCGTCCCAGGTGAAATGACGGCGCCCGCGATCCTCGAGGCGACACGCAGCGACAAGAAGGCGCGCGCCGGTGCCGTGGAGTACGCGCTTCCCCGGCGCATCGGCGCGATGGCGGGCGGTGAGCGCGGCTGGTCGGTTCGCGCCAACGATTCCGACGTGCTCGCGGCACTCGCCGCGGTCAGGGCTGAGGAACCGGCATGATGCAGCGTTCGTGGCGCCGGATCCTCGGGCGCGCGGCGGTCGCAATCGGGCTCGCTGCGATCTCGGTCGGCGTCCTCGTGCGGCGCGCACCGGCAGGGCCGCTGCGCGTGAGCCCCGTCATCGTCGCGAGCCCCCTTCGCGTCGCCGGCTCGATCGTCAAGGCGCCGAAGCGCGTCGTGTACACGCCGCGGGCCGTCAACGCCGTGCGCGCACTGACCGGCGAGGAGGTGGAGGTGAGCCTCACCGCGTACTGCCTTCGCGGGACGACGCGCCGAAGCAACCCGGTGCGCCCGGGCATCGTCGCAGCCGATCCACGGGTCTTTCCGCTCGGCAGCCGCGTCGAGGTGTACGTCGGCACGCGCTACCTCGGCCGCTTCCTCGTGGACGACACCGGCGGGAAGGTGAAGGGTGCCACGCTCGATGTATGGACGCCGGAGTGCCGCGAGGCGCGACGCTTCGGCCGCCGCAAGGGGCGCGCGATGCTGATAGCGCGCGACGCGGAGCCCGCGGCGACGCCCGACGTCACCCGGCTGCTGCCACGCTAGGCCGCCCGCTTTCCGGGAAACCCGCGGGCGAAGGGCGTTCGGGGTCATGGCGTCGTCGCCCGCACATGCAACGCCTCGATCTGTTCGCGAATCGCCCGCAGCTCGCGGAACAGCTCTGCCTCGGGGTCCTTGGCGTCGCTGTCGATGAAGAAGGTGGCGAGGGTCGCCGTCACGTAGCCGAAGACCGCGAACGCATACAGCGCGAGGATCACGCACAGGAACCGCCCTTCGGGCGTCCGGGGAAAGTAGTCGGATCCCATGGTGGTCATGATCATCGAGGTCCACCACACCGCGTCCCAGTAGCCGCCGATGGTGCCGCCGGGCACGCCGCGCTCGAAGCTCAGCATTCCCGCAGCGCCGGTGAGCACGACGACGATGGTGAGCGCGACGACGTAGCCCACCCCGCGGCGTGAGAAGGTGCGCCCGAGCGACCGCATGCCGCGGTTGAGCGTGCCAACGACCTTCACGAGCCGCACGCCGCGCACGGCGCGCGCGGCCTGCAGCACCTTCATGGCGCGGAAGATCCGCAACACCCGCAGCGCCGGCACGATGAGCGAGACCGCCGTCAGCACGTTGTTGTGCAGGTACTCTCGCTTCCGTGGTGCGAGCACGAACCGGAGCACGAAATCGAGGACGAAGACGCCCCAGATCACCCACCCGGCGGTCTGCATCGCCCGTGAGAGACCCTGCGTGAACTCGACCACGACCAGCGCCAGCCAGGCGACGCTGAGCACCAGCATCGGCTTCTCCAACCACTCCTCGAGCTGGTGCAGCTCGTACCAGCGTTCGCGCTCGACTTCAGGGATTTCCTCGGGCATGGGCAGCTCTCGCTAGGGGGTACGGGGTTTGTCCTATCACCTGCAGCGGCGTATCGCGGTCCAGCTTGGCGCGCCAATTGCTCGTCGAGACTGCGAACTCAACCCGGCGCGCCCAATGTCATCCTTCTCGACCTTCCTGATCGGCTTCATCATCCTGATCATCGGCCTCGCGGCCGCTGCGTTCCTGCTCAACGTGCCAGCCACCTGGATCGGGGTGGGCGTCATCGTCATGATCGGCTTCGGCGTCCTCATGGCGACCAGCCGCACCAAGACCCGTGACGTGTCGCCGAGCGATCCGTCAAGGAATCCCTCACCGCCGCCGCAGCCGCCGCGCACTCCGCCGACTGCCTGATTGGCACCCAAAGCGGTAACGTAGATTATCTACCGGTCATAATGTCGCTGCAGTGCGGGGTCCCCCGCGCCCTGCAGCGATTTTTTTTTCGACCGGGCGAATAACCGTCAACCGCCTGCGACGTCAGCATATAGCCCCGAATATCCGCTCGAGGGGCCCGTCCGGGGCAGAAATTCTTCGTTGACCGGTTTGGGAACCGCCGTTATCCTGACCCCCCTGCCGGGAAACGCGAGCTGACGGAGGCTCGCCCAGATCTCTGACACCAGGGTAAGGGGCGATTAATGGAGCAAGCGGCCGAGACCCGAACGAAGTCCTACTTTCGTTCCTCTCCAAGTGGCGCGTTCGACCAGTACCTGCACGACATCCAGAAGCTTCCCCTCATCGACGATCCGGCAGAAGAGCGCCGCCTCGCCCGACTCGCCCAGAAGGGCGACGAAGCCGCCGCCGAGCGGCTCGTGACGGCTAACCTGCGCTTCGTCATCTCCTACGTAAAGAAGTACCAGGGGCACGGGCTCGACCTCGGCGAGCTCGTCGCGATCGGGAACGAGGGATTGCTCAAGGCAGTCCGGAAGTTCGATCCCGACCAGGGCGTGAAGTTCATCTCGTACGCCGTATGGTGGGTGCGCCAGGCCGTCCTGAAGGCGCTCGCGGAGCAGACTCGCTCGGTCCGCATCCCGCTCAACCAGAACTCGCAACTCATCCGCCTCGCCCGCGCCGAGACGATCCTGGCGCAGGTGCTCAAGCGCGATCCGACGGAATCGGAGCTCGGCCGCCTCCTCGAGGAGACGCCGGAGCAGGTACGCGAGGCGAAGCAGATGTCGTCGGCAGAGCTGTCGCTCGACGCACCGGTCGATCGCAGCGATCGCGAAGCCAGCACGCTCGGCGAGCGATTCCCCGGCGTTGACGGCACGGAGATCGAGGAGACACTCGACACCCGCCTGATGCGTGACTTCATCGTCCGGGTGTTCACCACCTACCTCACGCCGCGCGAACGCAAGATCCTCGGCCTGTACTACGGGCTCGAGGAAGGCTCCGAGGCGATGACGCTCGAGAAGATCGGCGACCTGATGGGGGTCACTCGCGAACGGATCCGGCAGATCCGCGAGCGGGCGTTCGAGAAGCTGCGCGGCTCGCCCGACGGCCGGGCGCTCGCCGAGTTCTGGTCCACGGTGAGCTGATCAGGCCGTTGGGGTCGGGGGTTGGAGTTGGGGATAGACGGTAGGCGGTCCGCGATCGGCAGTTGCCTCATGTCACCTGACGG
>JACDHQ010000242.1 GCA_013820975.1 Gemmatimonadaceae bacterium | reverse complement strand
ATGCTGAGACTGCCGGGGACGATCCGCATGCGCGCCAGCGTCTCGTCATTGCTCACCTTGCCGCGATCGGCGAAGACGACAAGATAGTCGAGCCGCTGACCGACGTGCCCCAGGTAGCGGCCGCCACGTTCCTGCTGCTGGAGCAGGTCGAGCATCAACGTCGTCTTACCGGCGCCACTGCTGCCGGCAATCAGGTGAACCCCGCCGCGCATGAACCAACCGGAGTACGGCGCAGCCAGCCTCGGCGCCAGGACGCAGTCGCCGATCCCCTCGGTGACGGCGGGCTGCTGAAACCCGGTGACCGCCGCGGCAGGATCACTCGCAGGCGCCGCCGCCGTCGCCTTCGTCGTCGTGCTCCCCTGGTCGCCGTAGCCTTGCTGCGACAACGCCAGCGCGGCACGCGCATGGTCGCCGTTGTGGTGCAACACGGCATAGGTGCCGAACTTGGAATAGGACTGGTCCGGCTCGAACTCCGTCGAGGACGTGAAGACGTGCAACCGATCCGTCCCCAGCGCGTTGATTGTGGCGCTGACGCCGTGAACCTTGCCGGGTCGTCTGAGGTAGGTCGTGCCGTTGCGCTCGTACACGAACGTCCAGTCCGGCAGCAGGTCCGGCCAGCTCGCGCGCCGGTTGAAGTCGTCGCCAGGCCGATCACCGCTGCTCCCGGCGCTGACCGGCCGGGACGGCGCCGCCTCCCGGCGTGGCATCTCGTCGAACGACCGCGCCAGCGTCAGCAGCGCGTCTCGCTCCTCAACGGTGTAGCCCGCAATCGTGGCGAAGTCCCCCGAGCGCCGGATGTAGGCGCCGCCAGTGGGATGTGTGCGGCCGTTCGACGGCGCCAGGATGGCGAACTGCGTCAACTCGACCAGCGTCTTCGTCTTTGACTCGCCGTCACGACCCGGACGGCGCGCAAGGGTCGTATCGTGCCAGTCCACGTCCGCGGGATAGCTGACGATCCACCGCCGGCCGCCGCTCGGCGTTTCGTCCTCATACCCGTCACGAATCCGCTGCACAACGGCGCCCAGTCCCGTCGCCGCCGCCGCCTCGATGAAGGCGTCGAACGTCGCCGGCTCGTCGAAGTCCCACGACTCACGATGCCCAGAGACGGGTCCGGCGATCATGCCGAACCCGTCGCGGAACTCGAACCCCCACGCCCGCATCTGGGCGGACGTGGGGCGGGTCGTCTGATACGGCGTCCACGACGGGACCGCCGGACGTTTGCTGCCGTCGCCGGCCACGGGCAGGACACAGAGCCCTGCCGCGTGCGCCGCTCGAACGGCGTCGAGGATCGTCACGCCGCCGGCTCCCCATCAGCGCGCTCGTGCCCGAGGCAGTGGCCGAGCGCATCGTGATGATCGCAGCCATGCTCTGCGGCCCAGTCGGCATCGGACAGCGCCTCGTAGTGCGCGATCACCGCCTCCGGCGACATCCCCTCCGCGCCATCGACGATCGCGGCCCCGAACTTGCGGACCATGCCGATCATGAAGAGCCGGGTAGGGTGACAGTGCGTATGGCTCGCCATATCAGAACCCCACCGCGTCGGCGTCGAGCGGCGCCTGCACCGTGATGCAGCCGACCTTTCGGCCCTGATACCGCGTGCTGCCCTTCACGAGCTGGATCACGGCACCGACCCACTTGTCGGTATCCTCGTCCCCGGCGATCTCCGCGATCGCCTCGCCGCGGGTGAGGTTGATCACGAGCGCCTTGACGCCGGTTTCCCGAAAGTGGACGACCAGCTTTGACGGTTCGCCCTCGCTGATCTCCTCCATGGTGACGCGATCGATCGTCGCGGTGATCGGTCCGGCGTCGAGGTCCGCGGTCTGTAAGTACTTGCTAGGGAATGCGCGCTTCCAGTGACTCATTGCAATATCCTTGTCTGTGGCATGATGTGAAGCAGCCTCGCGCGGCCACGACGTGCGAGTGCTAGGCGCCGGCGCGGTGGACCACCCACTGCGCCGGCGAAAGTCTGTACGGGCGCCTTATCGCGCCTCCAGACGTTCGGCGATCCACGCGGATACCTCGCGCTCGCTCCACAGCGACCGGGCGCCGATGCGGGCCGGCTTCGGAAACTCGTCCTCGGTGTACATGCGCCAGACGGACGCGCGCGACAGCGCCACGCGCTCGCACACGTCCTTGAGGCTCAGCAGGCGGTCTGTAGGGGGGAGGGACGGAACAGGGTCAACGACGGCGGTCTGTCTCATGTGTGCAACCTCGCAACGCCATGAGACACCGGCAAACCCTTACGGGTCAACGGCTTGGGGAAGTAGCGCCGCTATTTCCCCGCTGCTGACTTCATCGTGTTGATCGTCTGCTCGACGGCCCGGATGCGCCGACGCAGGCTGTCGGGCTTCCGCGCGCCGACGCGTGTCTCGACGTCGGATGCGCCACGACGACGTAGGTAGGCCTGGACCAGATCGCCCTCGCGGCGCTTGCTGATCGCGGGATGTTTGTTTCGCACCGCGACGACCGCGGCCCACAGCGCTTTGTCCTCCGTCGTCCACTTGCCCTTGTGCCGGAGCTTGCCGGCGGCCTCGGCGCGTTGCGTGATCTCGCCAGCCTTGATGGCGTGCGCGGCAGCATCGCCCGCGTAGATGCCGGCCAGGAGCCCCGCTGTAGCCGCCGCCGCCGTGTCGGTGCGATCCAGTACCGTGAGTCTCCGTACCTCGGCGACGTGCAGCAGCGTGAACATCACGTGCTGGACGCGCATGCGGTTCCGCTGCCGATGGCGCGCAGTGGCGGCCTCGCGCTCCTCGGCCGTGAGCGTGCGACCCTTTCGGCGACTCGGGAGCTTCGGAGGGGGCCAGGGCTCGGGCTGCTCACCGGCCAGGATGGCGTACAGCGCGACCGGATCGGCCGGGCAGCGCAGCGACGCCAAGACCTGCCGTTCGGCCGCCTCGACGCGTTGGAGCTGGTTCTCCAGGATCTCGTGACGGATGCGCCAGCGCTCATACTCAACGCGATCCACGGCGGCCCTCCATCGGCACGACGGTGCCCGTCTTTTGACCGGGAGGCTCGAGGATTCCGGTGAGCCGCCGCGCCCACTTCCCGAGCGCCAACCGCTTTTCCTTGTCGTAGAGGTACGCGTTATACCCCTGCGTCACGCGCGGGCCATGCGTGTGATTCAGCACGCGCGCGATGTCCTCGACCGCCACGCCGGACGCCGCGAGTCCGGTCGCGACGGTATCGCGCATCGCGTGCCGCGGCTTCTCGCGCCGCCGCACGCCAGCAAAGACGACGGCGTTGATGCCCGCGAGCTGGCGCTTGCCGCGGTAGCCGACAAACACATGCGGCTCCTCCTCGACGCGGGGCACGTCGCGCAGCACGTCGAGCGCCAGCTCGGTGAGGTAGACGCGATGGTCCTTCCCGTTTTTCGTGCGCCGACCCGGAACCTGCCACCATGCGCCGTCAACCTCGGGCCACGCCATATCGCTGATCTCGGACGGCCGCTGTCCCGTGATCAGTCCCAGGCGGTAGAGTGCCCGCGGCGCGGGGTCGAGTGCCGCCGTCGCCTGCCACAGCACGCGGATCTCGTCGGCGGTGTAGGGCTTCGGCTGCTGTTCCCCATCCGGCCGGCTCTGCGCCTCGGTGCCCGGCTTCGGCAACCGCGCCGCCGGATTGGCTGTGATGATCTCCTCGTCGAGCGCGAACCGGAACAGCCGCGACAGCAAACTGATGATCCTGTTCGCGAAGATCGGCGCGGGGCGATCGGCAATCGCCTGCACCAGCTCGCGGCAGTCGCGACGGGTAATCGACGTGACGGGGCGACTCTTCCACGCCGGCAGGATCTCGCGGTTGATCATGGACTGGTCGTCGCGCCATGTCCGCTTGCGGGGTTTCGCGTGCCGCTCGATGTACTGGTCACAGAGCGCCTCGACGCTATTGGCGCGCTCGCGATCCACCGCGCGGCGCGCCTCGCGGCGGTCGGTGGCCGGGTCCGCGCCTTCGGTTTCGACCCGGACACGTGTCTGCCGCGCGAGGGTGCGCGCCTTCTTCAGCGCGACGGCATTCCAGGTGCCGAGCTTCACGCGCTTCGTCGCACTGCCGTGCTTGTAGAACGCGTACCAGGTCCGCGCGCCGCCGGGGGAGACGCGCAGCGCGAGTCCCGGTGTCGCCTCATCGAACCAGTCAACGGCATCGGCTTCAGGCGTCAGGCGTCCCGGGGTGCGCGCCGTGAACTTCAGCCGGCGGGATTGGCGCTTCGGGTGTCGGGTGTCGTCGGCATCAGGGTGTCTCCGTGGTAACGCGGTGGTAACGGGGCGACGTTACCACGGGTTACCACGGGAGACAACCGGAAACCGTGTGAGGGTATTTACTGAGGAAAACTCGTCGCAGCCGGTTGCACGGGGGTGTATGGCGGGTGACTTTTAATCAGGGTGTCCTGGGTTCGATCCCCAGGCGACCCACCAGCCTTCAGTGCCATTCACTCGACCGACCGGCACGCCGGCCTTCCTGTGCGCTTGGAGTCGCCCCGCGCGCTCCGGCTACTCCCCCACTCGGTACAAGCCGCCGATGATCGCGCCGTAGAGCATGTGCGCCACGCGCGGCGCTCGATCTCGTCGCGGATCGCCTCGCGCGTCACCTCGTATTTCGCAATGGAGCCCCGCACGTGGCCGCCGCGCGGTTCCCAGATGCCTTCGTCGGGCAACCGCCACTTGCGGCACACGGTGTCGCCC
>JACDHQ010000241.1 GCA_013820975.1 Gemmatimonadaceae bacterium | reverse complement strand
ATGGAGCCGGGACTTGATCGTCTCATTATGAACCGGGCGCCGCTACGCGGCGACCTCGTTTGCAGGAACCGCGGGGGAACTCCTGGCTGGCCCGGCTGACGAATCGCCACGCGCCTGAGCGCCTGAGCGCCTGAGCCTGAGCCTGAGCCTGAGCCTGAGCACCCAGGACAGCTGGACGTCGGGGCGAGCGGAGGGCTACCTCGTCAGGGCCGAGGGCGGGACGTCGTCGGGGAGCGTGGGAGCGCCGAACGCCGACTGAAGGGCCGCGCTCGCTTCGGAGAGGTATCCAGCGAGGATCTCACCCGCCTGCTGCACCGATTGGGGATCCTTCCCGATCGGGCCGCCGGCAAAGGCCAGCAGCATCTGGCCAAGCCGCATCCCCATCGGCACGCCGGCTCGGGTCTGCAGGATGTCCCGGTATGCGGACAGCCGTGCGTTGAACTGCGCGACGGCGACGTCGATCATCTTCGGGTCGATCGCCGGGTCAGTCGCGAAGCCGCCCGACACGGCACGGGCGACGGCCGACCCGGTGCGATCGTCGAGCGCGTCGCGCTGGGCCACCAGAACCCCCAGGGCGCGCCGGGCATAGCGCAGCTCCCAGGCCGCGTGATCGTCGTCCCCCTTCGTCGCAGCGCCGGCGAGCCACGCCACGTCGTCAGGCGACGGCTCGATCCTCAGGTACGCGGCGAACCCGTCGGCCTTTCGCTCGAACGAGCGCGGGGAGTGCGCGGACCGGAAGAAGGGCATCGGGCCCGTGCGGGCTACTGCAGGACGGGCAGCCCGCGAACGGCAGGCGGTGCCTCGCCGCTCCCGGGGACGGGGCGCGTCGCTACGCCGACGCGCGCGCGCACGATCACTTCGTCGTGCATGAGGTCTGACAGCTTCACGCTCTCGAGCACGTCGTCGATCTTCTGCTGCAGGAGCATCCACACCGGGCGGATGCTGCAGTTGTGCGACGCGGAACAGCGCTCCTCGGCCACCGGGTGCGTGGTGCAGTGCAGGTCGAAGGTCGTGAGTTCGGATGCGGCAATCACGTCGCGAAGCGACACGTCCTCCGGCGCCCGGGCCAGCGAATATCCGCCCCGGGCCCCGCGCGTGCTGCGCACGATCGACGCCCGGCGCAGGCGGAGCAGGATCTGCTCGACGTAATCGACCGGCAGGCGCTCCTGCGCAGCGATCACCCGGCCCGTGATGGGGCCTTCATCGCAGCGACGCGCCAGGTGGAGCGCGCAGATCACGCCGTACTCGGCCAGGGTGGTGATTCTCACAGCTGCAATCTACCTCGATGGAGAGCGCCTGGGAAAGCGATGGACCTCACCCGCCTGCCGAGACGGGGCCCTTCCCCCCGCCCGGGATCCCGATCTCGGTCATCTTCCGCAGGTCGAGCACGTCGTCGATCTCGCCCGCCGGCAGTAGCGCGTCGCGCTTCACCATCTCGCGGATCAGCACCCCCTCCTTCACGGACTTCTTGCTCACCTCGGCCGCCTTGGCGTAGCCGATGTGCGGCATGAGCGCCGTCGCGAGCGCCGCCGACCGCTCCACCCAGTACGAGCACATCGCCTCGTTGGCCTCGATTCCCTGCACGCACCGCGTGTCGAGCACCGTCGCGGTGCTGGTGAGGATCTGCATCGAGAGCAGGATGTTATGCGCGATCACCGGCATCATGACATTCAGCTCGAGCTGCCCGTGCTCGCTCGCGATCGCGACCGTCGTGTCGCATCCCATCACCTGGAAGCAGACCTGGTTCACCATCTCGGGGATCGACGGGTTGATCTTGCCGGGCATGATCGAGCTGCCTGGCTGCACGGCAGGCAGCGTGATCTCGTCGATGCCGGTGCGCGGGCCCATCACCATCAGGCGCAGGTCGCTCGCGATCTTCGACAGGTCGATGGCGAGCCCGCGGAGCGACGCGCTGAACGCCGCCGCATCGCCCATGCTCTGCATGAGCTGGATCCGGTCTTCGCCGACGCGAAGCTCGAGCCCGGTCACGGCCTCGAGGTGCTTGTTCATCAGCCGCGGGTAGTCCGGCTCCACCGTCACGCCGGTGCCGACCGCGGAGCCGCCGATTCCGAGATCACGGAGGTAGTCGGCGGACTCGGTCACGCGGCGGAGCGCACGGTCGATCGAACCGGCGTACGCCGTGAACTCCTGGCCGAGGCGGATCGGCATCGCATCCTGCAAGTGGGTGCGCCCCGCCTTCACGATGTGGTCGAACTCCTTTCCCTTGGCAGCGAGGGAGTCGCGCAGCCCCGCGAATGCCTTCACGAGCGACGGCAGCTGCGACAGCGCCGACAGGCGGATGTTCGTGGGAATCGTGTCGTTCGTGGACTGCGCCATGTTCACATGGTCATTCGGATGCACTGGCACGTACTCGCCCCGCTTGCCACCGAGCATCTCGTTCGCCCGGTTCGCCAGCACCTCGTTGGCGTTCATGTTGTGCGACGTGCCGGCACCCGCCTGGTATGGGTCGACGACGAAGTGCGCATCGTGCTTCCGTGCGAGCACCTCGTCGGCGGCGGCGATGATCGCGTCGGCCATCTTCGCGTCGAGCCGCCCCGTCTCCTTGTGCGTCAGTGCCGCCGCCTTCTTGATCCAGACCTGCGACTGCACGAAGGGCCAGAGCGGCCTGAGGCCGCTGATCGGGAAGTTCTGCGTCGCGCGCATCGTCTGCACGCCGTAGAGCGCGTCGGCGGGCACGTCGAGCGGCCCGAGGGGATCCGTTTCGGAGCGGAAGGCGTCAGCCATTGGTCTGGATGGTCGGAGTCGGACTACCTGAAGCAGGGCGCACGTCGAGCGCGCGCCAGGTCAAGAACAAGGCGACGAGCGCGGCAACGACGGCGATGCCGAGCCAGGCGACGCTGATGCCGTGCAGGCGGCCGAACGCGGCGCGGTGCGGGTCACCGGCGGCGAGTGCTTCGAGCGGACCGCCGATCGCGCGGCGAAGCTGCTCGATGCGCGGTGCCACGTAGAACTGCGCAATCGCACACGCGACCGCGATCGTGGCGCCGGCGGCGAGCCGTCCCCAGCGCTCGCGCATCGACGGCCACTCGATCGCCACGAGGGCAACGCCGACGCCGATGCCGGTGAGATACAGGACGGGCAGCACCCGCCCGACGAGGGCACCGGCAAGCGTGCGAGACGGCAGGACGGCGAACGCGGCGCGGGCAACGACAAGAGTGAAGAGCGCGGACGCGCCGAGCCAGAGCGAGAGCAGCATCCCCTCGAGTGCCGCGGCCCGCGTGGGGCTCATCATTGGCGGCGGGCCACGCGGGCGAGGCCCGTCAGGAAGCCGTTGGTCGCCCGCTCGTCGCCGATCGACGTCCGCGGTCCGTGCCCCGGGTAGACGACGGTTTCCTCGGAGAATTCCGCAACCCGTTCGAGCGAGGCCTGCATCGCGACCGGGTCGCTCAGCGGAAGGTCAGTGCGCCCGATGGATCCCGCAAAGAGCAGGTCGCCGCCGAGCATGAGGCCGTGCCCGAGGAAGACGACGTGGCCAGGCGAATGCCCCGGCGTGTGATGCACGGTGAACTGCAGGTCGCCGACCTGGAGGACATCACCTTCAGCGAGCGCACGCTCCGGGGGCGCCGGCTGCTCGAAGGGAAGGCCGTACGCGGCTGCCTGCCGCTCCGCGCGCTCGTAGAGCGGCTGGTCGGCCGGATGCAGGTACACCGGCACGTCCCAGCGCCGCTTCACGCCGGCCACCGCGCCGATGTGGTCGAGATGGGCATGCGTCAGCCAGATGGCCTCGACCGTTGCGCCGCTCCGCTCGACCATGGCGATGATGACGTCCGGCTCGGCACCGGGATCGACCAGGACGGCGCGCTGCGTGGCGGCGTCCACGACGAGATACGTGTTCTCCTGGAACGCCCCGACCGTGACGTGGCTGACGTGCGGCGCCGCGCCGCCCACGGTACTCATCTCAGACCGGGCATTCGGTGTCGATCGCCGTGGGCGCATCCGCGGTGACGAGCACCGGCGCCTCCGCGTTGCCGACATGATGGTGGGCGAGCCAGCGCTCGGCCTCGAGCGCCGCCATGCAGCCGGTACCAGCCGCCGTGATCGCCTGGCGGTAGTAGCTGTCCATGGCGTCGCCTGCAGCGAACACCCCCTCCACCGACGTGACCGTCCGCCACGGCACCGGGGTGCGGATGTAGCCCGACGGCTCCAGCTCGACCTTCCCCTTGAGGAAGTCCGTGTTGGGCGTGTGACCGATGGCGACGAACAACCCCGCGCATTCGATCACGCGCGCCGCGCCGCTCAGCGCGTCCTTCACTCGGACGCCGGTGATGAAGTCATCGCCGAGCACCTCGACCGCCTGGGTGTTCCACTCGACGCGGATCTTCGGGTTCTCCATCACGCGGTCGATCATGACCCTGGATGCGCGGAAGGAGTCACGGCGGTGCACCAGGATCACCTCGCTGGCGAACTTCGTGAGGTACGATGCCTCTTCCATGGCGCTGTCGCCGCCGCCGACGACGACGAGCGGCTTGTTGCGGAAGTGCGGCAAGGCGCCGTCGCAGACGGCGCAGGCCGACACGCCGCCACCAGTGCGCGCGAGGCGTTCCTCGTTGGGGATGCCGAGCCAGTTGGCGCGCGCACCCGTCGCGACGATCACCGCGGATGCCTCGAGCCGATGCCCTTCGCTCGTCGTCAGCCAGTGCGTACTCGGCGTG
>JACDHQ010000240.1 GCA_013820975.1 Gemmatimonadaceae bacterium | reverse complement strand
GACATCGCTGCTGTCACGGGCCACCCCGAGCCACGAGCGTGGCCTCTACATGGGTGTGCAGCAGACGTTCGGCGGCGTGTCGCGCGTGATCTTCCCGATCCTCGGCGGGCTGGCATTCGACCGGATCATCGAGCTCCCCTTCGTCGTCGGCGGCGGCCTGGTGCTCGCGACGATGCTGCTCGCGAACCGCGTCGAGGTGTACGAGCACGAGGGCGCTGTCACGCCGACGTAGCGGCGTCGCGCTACCGCAGGGCGACGCCGATGGGCCCCGTGCTACTAGCCCACGCCCGGCTCCGACGCGAGGACGGCCTTCGCAATCTCCACCATCGGGACCGACCGGTCCTGGCTCGTGCGCTGCAGGATGCGATAGGCCTCCTGCTCCGAGGAGCCGGTCCGGCGCATCAGGATTCCCTTCGCACGCTCGATGGTCTTGCGGTTCTCGAGCTCGGTCTTGGCGGACAGCGCGTCCTTGCGGGCCCCCGCCAGCTCGCGCGCACGCTGGGCGGCGAGGCGGATCGTCGAGTCGAGCATCCGCGGCGGCGTCGGCTTGGGCAAGAAGGCGATCGCCGCGGTCGCCGTGATGTCGCGATCGGTGAGGCTCAGCGACTGGTCGCCGCTGAAGAGGACGACCGCGACTCCGGGCTGCGCCTGCGTGATCGACTCCGCGGCCTCGATGCCCGACCCGTCGGGCATGTGCACGTCGAGCAGGACGACGTCGGGGAACACCTCGCGCGCGCGATCGATGGCCTCGCGGCCATTGGAGACTTCCGCCACGACGACGTGACCGAGTGCCGCGAGCAGCTCGACGAGCAGGCTGCGCGCGTTGTCGTCGTCTTCAGCGAGGAGGATGCGAATCTTGGCGGACGTATCGGGCATCGGTTGCGTCAGGAGTCCGCAATAATGTTAGCAGGCACCGCGCGCATTCGCCCCCCGGCATCGGGAGGCTCGTTCTGGGCAGTGCCCGCAGCGACCTGCGCGAGCAGGTCACTCGTGCGCACCGGCTTTCGGAGGAGGAAGTCGGGTGTCGGCCCCGCGTTGCCGCGCGGTTCCCACCCGGTAACGACGCCGATGCGCATTCCCGGCCTTGACGACCGAACGAACGATACGATATCCCAGCCACTTCCATCAGGGAGCCCGATGTCGGTGACGAGGACCTCGTAATCTTCACCCGACGAGTCGAGGCGCGCCATTGCCTCGGATACGCTGCCGGCCGTCGTGACGTTGTGACCGTCTGATTCCAGGACCGCCTGGACGAACTCGCGGTTGTCGGGCTGGTCCTCCACCAGGAGGATGCGCCGGGGGACCCGCGGCCGCTGCGGCGCTGGCACCGCCGGGCGCGGCGCGGTCGCCGAGAGGGGAAACACCAGCCGGACAGTCGTGCCCTCGCCGACGACCGACTCGATCTCGGCGCGCCCGCGGTGCCGGCGAGCCACGCCGTACACCTCCGCCAGGCCGAGGCCCGTGCCCTGGCGCCCCTTCGTCGTGAAGAACGGCTCGAACGCCCGCTCGCGGACCTCCGGTGACATCCCGACCCCGGTATCGCTGACCTCGATGACGGCACTGCCGTCGGCCACCCGGGTGCGAATGCGGAGCGTGCCGCCGCCGGCCATCGCGTCGAGCGCATTCTGCACGAGGTTGAGCAGCGCCTCGCGCAGTTCACCGGCAATGCCGCGCACCAGCACGCCGGGGGCGAGTTCGCTGTCGGAATGGATCACGCCTCCCCGGGCACGCTCCGTCCACAGCGGCCGCGTCATCGCGACGACTTCCTCGGTGATCACCGAGACGTCCACGAGCTCGTCGGTGTCGCCCTGCACCGGATCCTGCCGGATGAAGCGCCCGACGCGCGCCGCGGTAGCCGCACCGGTCTCGGCCGCCTTGGCGATGCGCACCGCGTAGTCGCGCACGGCCGCGGGATTGTCTGCATTCGCCTCGAGCAGGTAGGCCGCGGCCATGATCGGGTTGAGCGCGTTGTTCACGTCGTGCATCACGCCGGCGGCGAGCTGGCCCACCGCCGCGAGGCGACGCTCGCGCGACCGGGCTTCCTGCAGCGCCAACAGCTCCTGCGTGCGTTCCTGTACCATGCGCTCCAGCCGCTCGGCTTCCGTGGACACCCGCTCGTACAGCTCGGCGGTTCGACGGGCTTCCTCCTCGAGCTGGCGCTGCAGCCGCACCCGCTCGGTGACGTCGCGCTCGACCGTCACGGCGCCGCGCAGCGCGCCCCCCGGCGCAGCCAGCGGGTTGGCGTTCACCTCGACGACCGCAGTGCCTCCGCTCGCACGGCGCACGGTGAGGGTCTCGCCGCGCACGCGCGCGCCCTGGAGGGCACGCGCCGTGGGATGCTCGTGCACGAACAGGCTCGTTCCGTCGAGGCGGCGCGGCCGGTCGAGCTGCCACAGCTCGTGCAGCGTGCTCGCGCCGCCGGAGCTGTGCTCCTCCTGCGCCTGTGAATTCGTCCGGATCGTCCGCCCCGAGGCGTCCACCACGCGGACCGAGTCGGGGATGACGTCGAAGATCGACTCGAGCTCCGCGACGCTGCCAGCCAGCTGTTCACGCAGCCGCTCGCGCTCCGTCACGTCGGCACCGGCGAACAGGAGCCCGCCCGCATTTCCTCCCTCGCCAAGGCGCAGCGGTGCCAGCGTCGCCTCGACCAGTCGCTCGCCACCGCCAAGCTGGAACGGGAGGCGGACGTTGATCGCCACCGGGCCGGCGGCGGCCGCGTCGACCTGGTCGCCGAGGTCGGCCATCGCATTGGGGAACGCATCGTACGCCGAGCAGCCCAGGGCGTTGCCCGCATCGAGTCCCGTCAGTTCGAGATACCGGGCGTTGGCGCGAACGAGCCGGAGCTCCGCGTCGAAGATCGCGATGGCGAGTGGCACCGCCTCGACGAGCGCATCGAGCGGTGCCGGCCGTGCCGAGGTGTCTGGCGGGGGGACGGACATGCTAGCAGGACTGTAAGAGGGTGCGCGCGGTCACTGGCTCAGCCAGCGACCCTCGGCCCACCGCGCACTGGCGGTAATCGCGAGCACGAGGAGGATGAGCAGGAGACTGTACGCCGCCGCGGTCCCGAAGGCAAAATCCCTGAGCTGGGAGAGGATTTCCATCGAGATCGGACGGTTCGAATGTGTGCTCAGCACGATGCTGGCAACAAACTCGCCGACAGCCGCAACCGCGGCCAGCATGCCGCCAGCGATCAGCCCGGGCCGGGCCGCGGGAAGCACGATCCGTCGCACGGTGAGCCACCAGGATGCCCCGAGCCCCCGCGCGGCGTCTTGCACCGAGGGATCCATCTGGCGCAGCGATGCCTCGACGGCGCCGGCCACGATCGGGATATTTCGCACGAAGTACGCGAGCGGCAGGATCCAGAAGGTCCCGACGAGCAGCACGCGCCCGGTGAGGGGGTCGTTGCGGTTGAACGTCGCCGCGAGGCCGAGGGCGATCGCGGTGGCGGGGATTGCCCACGGCAGGATCACCAGCAGCTGCATGAGCCGGCGTCCCGGCACCTTCGTGAGGACGATGAGATACGCCGCGAGGAAGCAGACGACGAGGTTGGCGAGCGTGGCGATCAGCGCCATCGAGACGCTGTTGGTGATCGGGCGCCACAGCTCCGACTGCGTCGCCAGCCGGCGAAAGTTGTCGAGGGTGTACTCGGGGGGCAGGATCTGCGTCGTCCATGCGCCGTCGCGCGCGAAGGCGACGAGTGCCACCATCAGGTGCGGGAGGATGAGCACGAGCACGAGTGTCGTCGCCAGCACGGGCGCAGCGCGGCGCCAGGCCGCCGAGCGGATCGCAACCCGCGGCGCGCGCCCCTTCCCGACTGCCGTGTACTGGCGACGTCCCTCCAGCCATCGGAAGAGCAGCAGCGCCAGCACGGCCGCGATGGCGAGCACCGTCGTCTCGACGTACGCGAGCCCCTCCGCGCCATTGAGCTTGGATGCAAGGATCTGCGTGGCCAGGACCCGGCGACCGCCACCGAACACATACGGCGCCGAGAACGAACCGAGCGCGCTCATGAAGACGAGCAGGGCGGCCCCCGCGAGCGCCGGGGTCAGCATCGGCAGCGTCACCCGCCGCAACACCATGGCGCGCGATGCACCGAGCCCCGCAGCCGCCTCGTCGAGTGCGTAGTCGTAGCGCTCGAGTCCCGCGGCGACGAAGAGGTAGACGTACACATACATCGTGTACGCGTGCACGAAGATCACTGCCGGAAGCCCGGTCAGCGTCCAGGGCGGCTCCGCGAGCCCGAAGAGCTGCTGGACGCTGCGGGTAAAGACGCCACTTTCGCCGTAGAGGAAGAGGAACGCCAGCACGCCCACCAGCGGCGGTAACGCCGCAGGCAGCACGGCGACCGCACTGAGCAGCCTTCGGCCCGCGAAC
This sequence comes from Gemmatimonadaceae bacterium, assembly GCA_013820975.1. Lineage (GTDB taxonomy): Bacteria > Gemmatimonadota > Gemmatimonadetes > Gemmatimonadales > Gemmatimonadaceae > JACDHQ01. The sequence continues at coordinate 324 of JACDHQ010000240.1, read as the reverse complement.
TCGATGCGAGTGAGCGCGAACGCGAGGGGCACGCCGATGAGCATCGCCGTGATCACCGACCAGACGGACACGACGAGCGTGGCCCACGTCGCGTCGCGGTCGGATGGATTCGAGGCAAACGCGCGCCAGTCGGCGAGGCCGGCGCCGAAGCTGCCGACGATCACGTTCACGCTCGGGAAGACGACGGTCCAGAGCAGCACCGCAAGGACAGGGATGGCAATCCAGAGCAGGCGCGGCGTGCGCATCGGTCGTCCTAGGCGCGCACGAGCGGCAGCGGTCGGCCGTCTGCCTTCAGGACGACGCCAACCTGCTCACCTTCCCCCC
>JACDHQ010000239.1 GCA_013820975.1 Gemmatimonadaceae bacterium | reverse complement strand
GTCGACAACGCCGTCGAGTTGCGGGAGCCATTCACCCGCAAGGTTCGCCAGGTAGCTGGGCCGGAAGAACCGCTCGCACCCGACGTACACGTCATTGTTGTGCTGGTGCCAGCCGATGCCGTCACCGCTGCGCGCCGCCTGCGTGACCGATGGCGTGTCGCGGATCGTGCCGTGCGCGATCTGGAACAAACCGACCACGAACGCCGGGCTGGTCTCGTCGGTGAGCGCAATCGCCTGTTCCGGCGGGAGCGTGTACCGGCCGCTGTCCGCGTCGTACGTCACGTACGACCCCGCCGCCTGCGCGTTGAGCCACTCCCGCGCGTAGTGCTCGTCCGTGCCGGTGCGCTCCGCCAGTTCCGGTGGCGTCGTCGGACCATGCTCTGCGAGAGCGCGGTAGTACCCCAGCTCGTCGCCCATCACGACGAGTGCGGCGTTCAGCGCGGCGCCCACCTCGCCGACCGCGTTGAACACAAAGCCCATCAGCTTGTCGGGGTCTACCTGGACAGGGTTGTCAATGGCCGTCATAGCGGCTCCTTTTTCTCGGCGATGCGACGACACTCGCACCCGACCGGCGCTTCCGAATCCGGTACCCCCCCTAGGATTTCGACCTACGATCGACCGATGCTGATCGGGCGGAAGGGCGAGCAGGCGGCGGTGACCCGGCTCGTCGCCGGCGCGAGGGTCGGCCGCAGCGGTGTGCTGGTCCTCGCGGGTGAGGCCGGCATCGGCAAGTCGGCGCTGCTCGAGGACGCGGCGGCACAGGCCGAGGGCATGCAGGTCCTCCGCGCGGCGGGTAGCGTGTCCGAGCGGAACGTCCCATTCGCCGGGTTGCTGCAGCTCCTGCGCCCCGTGCTTGGCCTGCTCGACAAGATCCCAGGGCCGCAGGCCGAGGCGCTGGGCGTCGGGTTGGCGTTGCGGGAGGGGACCACCAAAGATCGCTTCGCCGTTGGTGCCGCGACGCTGAGCCTGGTCAGCCGCTGTGCCGAGGACCGGCCGTTGTTGCTGCTCATCGACGATGCGCACGCGCTGGACCGTCCGTCCGCGGAGGCGGTCGTCTTCGTGGCGCGCCGGCTCATGGCCGACCGCGTCGCGCTCGTGCTGACCACGCGCGAACACGCCGGCTCGCCGGTATTCGAAGCGGATCTTCCGCAGCTGCACCTCGGCGGCCTCGAGCTGACGTCCGCCAGCCGTCTCCTGGCTCGACACGCGCAGCAGCCGGTGACGGCGGATCTCGTCGCGCGCGTTCATGCAGCGACCGAGGGGAATCCGCTGGCGATCGTGGAGTTCGCCGGCGAGATCGAGCGGCTCGACCGGGTCGGACCCCACACGCCCCTGCCCGTGCCACAAGGCGCGGTGCGGTCGTTCACGCGGCGCATCGCCGCCCTGTCCCCACCCGCGCAAGGGGCGCTGCTCCTGGCCGCCATCAGCGACGGCGACCTCGGCGTGATCGCACGCGCAGCCGACGACCTGAAGACCGATGAGACCTATCTTGCGGAGGCGGAGAACGCGGGTCTCGTCGCGGTCACCGCCGGCCGCATCGCCTTCCGTCACTCGCTGGTGCCATCCAGCGCGTACGCGGCGGCGCCCGAGGCGCTGCGGCGCCGCGCGCATGCTGCGGTGGCGGACGCCTTGCCGCCCGGTGATGACGAGCGGCGCGCCTGGCACCGTGCCGAGTCGATCATCGGGTTCGATGACGAAGTCGCCGGCACGCTCCACGTAGTCGGCCGCCGCGCGCAAGATCGCAGCGCGTACGACGTGGCGGCCACCGCCTACGAACGGGGGGCCCTGCTCACCGAGGACAACGAAGAACGCGCGCGGCGATTTCTCCTTGCCGGCGAGTCGGCGTGGCTGGCCGGGCAGCTCGATCGCGCGCAGTCGTTGCTGGCGGAGTCCGCGCAGCTGACGACCGACGAGCGCATGTTGGCGGAGGTCGACGGCGTCCGTGGCGGCATTGCACTGCGCGCCGGGTCGCTGGAGGACGCCCGGACGCTGTTGGCCCGTGCGGCGGCCACCATCAGCGCAACAGATCCAGACACCGCGGTGGTGCTGCTGGCCGACCTCATGCTTGCGCACCTCTCTCTCGCGGACACCGCAGGTGCGGTCCGTCTCGCGGCGACGGTGGAGGACGTCTTGCCGCGTACGAAGAGCACCAGCACGCGGCTCCGGGGGGAGGTGGTTGTCGGCGTGGCGCGCGTCCTCGCCGGCGAGCCCGGCATCGACCGGATCCGCACCGCCGTGAGGCACATCAGCGACGCGCCCAAACGCGCGAAAGATCCCCGCCATCCCGACTGGGACGTGCTCGGCACGCACTTCCTGCGGGAATCGGGCACTGGCCGAGAACTGATGGAGCAGACGGTGCAAGAGCTCCGCGAGCGCGGCGCCCTCGCCACGTTGCCCACCGTGTTGCTCTACGCCGCTCGCGACGATGCCACGACGGACCGCTGGCACGACGGCGTTGCGCGGTATGAAGAAGGTGTCGCCCTGGCGCGCGAGACGGGGGACACGACCGCACTGGTGCTGTGCCTCGCGGGGCTGTCATGGCTGCAGGCCAGGATGGGCCGCGACGACGACTGCACGGCGTCGGCGGACGAGGCGATGCGTATCGGGGCAGAGCGTCGCCTTCATCTGGGCCGCATATGGGCGATGTTTGCGCGCGGAGATCTGGCGCTCGCGCGGGGGGAGGCAGCTGCGGCCGTCGAGCGCTTCGAAGGCCTGGCTGCCGAGCTCGCGTCCATCGGCGTCGGCGACGTAGATGTGTCGCCCGGCCCCGAACTTGCCGAAGCGCTCGTGCGTGTGGGACGCACAGAGGAAGGCGGTGCGGTCGCGCGCGCCTATGCCGAGCAAGCGCACGCGAAAGGTCAGCCATGGGCGCTGGCGCGTGCCGAACGTGCGCTCGCGATGACCTCGGACGGCGACGACGAAGCCGCGGCGCATTTCGACACCGCGCTGACCCACCACGCGTCCACGCTCGACGCCTACGAGGCCGCGCGCACCCGTCTCGCGTACGGCGCCGCGCTGCGCCGCCGCCGGCAGCGCGTGGCCGCGAGGCCGCACTTGCGAGCGGCGCTGGAGACGTTCGACCGCCTTGGGGCAGAGCCCTGGGCTCGGACGGCGGCGGGGGAGTTGGATGCGACGGGAGAGACTCCGCAGCGCCGAGGCGCCGGCCGCACCGCCGTGCTGACCGCACAGGAGCTGCAGATCGCGCGGCTGCTCGCCGGCGGCAAGACCACCCGGGAGACCGCCGCCGCGATGTTCCTCAGCCCCAAGACCGTCGAGTACCACCTCCGTCACGCCTATACGAAGCTCGGCATCCACTCCCGCAGCGAGCTCGCGACCGCCTTGGGCGACTGAATGGGTGCGGTGCCGCGGGTCATGGCGCAGCAATCTCACCGGTCGCGCGACGCAGGCGCTCGTACTCGTCGTGCCCTGGCGTCCGTGCCAGTTCCAGATCCATTGGACAAGCATGGCTTGACCGGCGGCCGGTCAACGGATGTCCTCGGCCCGGTGCGAGTCGGTATCGCTGGTGGCGGGGCTCAACGGATATTGCCGCCGTTGACGAGGAGCGGAGTCCTCAGGTAGCCGGGGATACCCGGTAGGCCCGGGGGCGCTCAGAACCGTGGCCTCGCGCGGACGCGAGCACGAGACCGGCGGCGCATGAGGCTCGAGCTGGCCGATGCTGCCTGGCGAGCGCATCGCCATCCGCCCGTAATTTCCTGGACGACGAGCCGTGATCGCGGGGCTTACGGATCAGGTCGGCTGCTGCGCTGGGGAGAAGAACTCGTACAGTGCCTCGGCCAGCGCCTCGGGATGGGTGAGCGGGGCGGCGTGCCCGGCGCCGGGGATCTCCTGCATACGTGCGTTGGGGACGTGGTCGGCCACGTGCCGCACGCTGGTGGTCAAGAAAGACTGGTCTCCGATCCGTGCAGCACCAGCACCGGAGCGGAGATCACACTGAGCACGGCCGGATCATCAGGCATGGGGCCTTGGTACTCCCTCAACTGCTGGAAGAAGCTGAGAAGGTTCGGGACGTAGCGCCCTGCGGCTTCGAAGTAGCCGGCCTCCTCGGCAACGGCGAAGTCCTCGTCATTGAAGGGCCAGCCAGCGAACGCAGAACTGCATCCGTCAACCTGCCCTCAGCAGCCACCCGGGTCCCCCGGCCCGTGGCAGCGACATCTACCACCACCGGCAGGGAAATGGCCTGCTCACGCGCGGATGGCTGAGCGGATTGCACTGACAACCGCATCCGGCTGCTGCCAGGGGATCAGGTGGCAGGCGCCGGGGACCTTGATGGTGCGGGCCTGGGGTGCTGCGCTTGTGAGACGGCCGTGGCACCTCGCCAGGGCGGGGAGCGTGTCCTCGCCGAGCAGGCATGTCAGCGGTGTCGACCAGCCCCCGATGTCCTTGGCCTTGATGTGCTCCAGACTCCCTCCGTACCGGTGCAGTGGGCCCGGTCTCACCTCGACGCGGAGACCCTCGGCGTCCCCGAGCAGCAGCTCGCGGCGGTCGTCGTCGATCTCGTCCCATCCGTTGCCCCCGCTGCGGCGCGAAAAGAACGTGCGGCCGATCGTCTCCGCAGCCGCGCGGTTGCGGCCCCGCAACCAGTGGAGATGCGCCGTCAGCATCGGGCGAAGGACTCCGCCGGGTCGGAAGTGAAATGGCGGCTCGATGACAATCGCCGCCGTGACTTGGTCGGCGTGGCTTCGAATCGTCTCGATCGCGACGGATGCCCCGCCGCTCCAGC
>JACDHQ010000238.1 GCA_013820975.1 Gemmatimonadaceae bacterium | reverse complement strand
CAGCGTCTGCATCGCGCCCTCATGCGCGGCGCGACGCAGGATCTCGGCGCTCTGCTCGAGCTGCTCGCGCAGCTGTTCCTGCAGCCGGGCGAGGTCGCGCATCGCGTTGCGCGCCTGTTCGCCGTCGAGCGACTGCGCCGCCTGCTCGAGCTGCTGCATGCGCGCCATGAGCTCGGGGCTCATCGCCTGCCGCATCAGCTCCTGTGCCTCCTGCAGCTGGCGTGCGAGGGACGAGTCGAGCGCGCCGGCCTCCTTCAACCCCTTTTCAAGCTTCGCGGCGGCATCGCGCAGTGCCTCGACCCGTTCGGCGAGGTGCCGCTGCTCCTGCGCGATCGTGCGTGCGCGCTCGCTGGCCTCCTGCGTCATCGCGGCCGGCGGCGACGCGGCCGGCGGCGACGAGGCCTGCGCGCCCTCGCCTGATGCCGCGGGAGCCGGTGCCCGGTCGCGGCCGCGCGATGCCGCCTCCGTCCGCTGTGCGAGGTCGCGCTGCGCCCGTGCGATCGCGTCCGCAGCCGACACGGCAGAGTCGCCAAGGGTGCGCGCGTGGTCGCGTCGCTCCTCGCTCGTGCGCAGCCGCACGCGCACTGCGCGGCTGGCCCCCACCTGCGCCCACGGTGACCCGTCGGTCGCGAGGGCGCGCACGTGCAGCACGTCGCCGTCGCGCCCTCCCAGGGCAGCGGGATCGACCTCCGACATGCCGTCCCAGCTCGTTCCCGGGCGGGTCGCGACGACGCGCCGCGCGGGCGTACCGCGCGCCGTCCCTCGCTCGACGATGACCTCCACCATCACGTTGGCCAGCCCGTGATCGTCGCCGGCACCGATCCGCAACGCCACGCGCTCGCCAGGCGCGACTGCCGTATCGGCCACCGGCATCAGCAGCTCCACGACCGGCGCCGAATCCGGCGTGACGCCGAGGTGAAGCGGCTCGGGCACGTCAACGGCGGCGCGCCCCGACGCCGCGGTCCACGTCCATGTCGCGCTCGTCGCCGCGACATGCCGCCCCTCGAATGTGTGGCCGGTCGCGGCAAGCCCGATGCGCGAGCTGCTGGATACGAGTGCCACGGAGGCAAGTGAAACCGATGCCCGACCGGCGAACGACAGGACGGTTCCCCGTGGCACCTCGATCCGCCCCGACGCGGGGAGTGTCTCGGCGGCGCGCGCGAGATACGCCGGATACACCGCGCGCATCGTCGTCTCACCGATGAACGGCCGCTCCGCAACGGCAACCGCCATCGTGTCGGTCGCCGTGCGGCCGTCGCTCGCGACGAAGTGCATGGTGCCGCGCATCTCGCCGGCGTCGAACGTTGCGACGCCATCGCGGACCGCGATGTCCTGCGCTTGCCAGCCCGCCCCGGCGGCGCGGTAGCGGATGATCACCCGCGACCGGCCCGGCGCCTTGACGACGACGCGCAACGGCTCGCCGCGGAGCAGGTCCGACGGCAGCTGGCTGAACGCGAGGGCCGGCACGAGCGATCCGTCGTAGGCGCTGGCTGGCTTGAGCACTGCAAGCAACCCGTCGCCGAATGCGGGTGCCACGGCAATCGCACAAGCCGTGGCTGCGACCGCCGCCGCGACTGCGCCGCCGGCGCGCCGCGCGTTGAGGCGGCGCAGCGCGGGCGCGAGCACCGGTCCTCGTCCACCAAGATCCTCGGCGACGACGGCGGCAGCGCGGCGTCCGAGTGCCCCCGTCGCCGCGACTTCCAGCGCACCGCGGACCGTCCCCTCGCGCAGCGCCTGCTCGCGCTCGATCGACCCGGCGATGCTCGCCGGCGTCGTCGCCTGCGCGCGGCGCCAGGCATACAGGATGATCGCGGCGTCGCACGCCCCGATCACGACCCAGAGCGCGAGCGGAACCGCGCGCGGCAGCTGCAGCCATCGCGACTCGCCGAGCAGCGCCGCACCGCCCGCGAGCAGGAGCAGCGTCGCCGCGAGCGTGAGGCCGGCCGCAGTGACGACCGTCAGCCGGATCGCGCGCGACCGCTCCTGCTCGACCACATCGTGCACGGTCATGGCAGGGTCCTGCTGGTCACAGCGTACACAAAGAGGTTCACGCCCATCCGGAGCGCCGCCTCGCGCACCTCAGGGGGATCCTTGTGCACCGCCGGATCCTCCCAGCCGTTGCCGAGGTCCGCCGAGTAGTCGTAGAACAGGGCCAGCCGGTCGCCGATGAAGATGCCGAGTCCACGGGCCGGTTGCCCGTCGTGCTCGTGGATCTTGGGGACGCCGCCGGGCATGCTGTACACGATGCGGTAGACGGCGTGCTGCAGCGGCACATCCGCGAGCGGTCGGTCGGGAAAGACGCGCGCGATCTCGCGACGGGCGTTGGTGTCGAGCCCGTAGTTGTCGCTGATGTGCAGGAATCCGCCGTCCGTCAGGTAGCGCCGCAGGGCCATGACTTCTGCATCGCTGAGCCGGATGTCGCCGTGCCCCGTGACGTGCAGGAACGGATAGTCGCGCAGCCGCTCGTCGGTGAGCCGTACCCGCGCCTCGGTGCGTGCGACGGGGAGCGTGGTGCGCGCGCGGATCGCCGCGAGCAGGTTGGGAAGCGACGACGGGTTGGCGTACCAGTCGCCGCCGTCGTATTGCACCCTCGCGATCGTGAGCGGAGCCGGATTCGCCGCCACCGTTCCGGGCGCGGCCGCGGCCGTCGCGATGAGCACGAGCACGAGCACGGGCACGAGCACGACGAACCCGCCGAGTGCCGCCAGCGGCCGCCGTGCCCTCCCTCGTTCCCTCGGTGCTGCGGTACTGCCAGTGCTGCCAGTGCTGCCGGTACTGCCGGTACTGCCGGTACTGACGGTGCGGCGGGTGCTGCTCACTCGGGTGCTTCCTCCTGCGCCACGCGGTAGGCCGCGTTGCGTGCGAGCTGGAATTCATCAACGAGGGCCGTGGCGGTGTCCCGTGCCGAGGCACCACCGCTCCGCAGTGCGCGCGCGCGGGCGCGCACCGTGGCCTCGTCTGCCCCTTCGGCTGGCGGCGCACCGCCGACGAGCAGCACGACCTCGCCGCGCGGAGCAGCCTCCGTGTAGTACCGGGAAAGATCGCTCACCGTTCCGCGGCGGATGTTCTCGAACTGTTTGGTTAGTTCACGGGCTACGACAGCCTCCCGCTCACCCGCCCCGTGTGCGGCGAGCTCGGCCAGCGTCGCCGCCACCCGTCCAGGCGCCTCGTAGAGCACCGCCGTGTGCGCCAGCGTCGCGACCTCACGCAGCAGCGCCTCCCGCTCGCGCCCCTTTCGCGGGGGGAACCCGTAGAAGGTGAATCGCGTGGCATCGAGTCCTGCACCCACCAGCGCAGCGAGCAGGGCGGAGGCGCCCGGCACCGGCGTCACCGTGACTCCCGCGTCGGCCGCTGCCCGAACCAGCCGGGCGCCCGGGTCGGACAGGAGCGGGGTGCCGGCATCGGAGATCAGGGCGAAGCTCTCGCCGGCGAGCAGACGAGCGACGAGGCCCGGGGTCGCCTTCGCCTCGTTGTGCTCGTGGTATGCCTGCAGCGGCGTGGCGATCTCGTAGCGGTCGAGGAGGTGGCGCGAGTGACGCGTGTCCTCGGCGAGCACCCGTGCGACTGCGCGCAGCGTCTCGACCGCCCGGAACGAAAAATCCCCCATGTTGCCGATGGGGGTGCTCACCACGTACAACTGCCCCGCGCCGGCGGCGCCCCCCGGGTGCCCCGGCTCCGTCACGCCACCTTCCAGGGGATGCGGTCGAACAGCCCCGCGCTCTGGAAGATGTGGCGGCGTTCCCATACCACGTCGCGCAGGAGCTGCTCGGGGGAGCTCGACTCGTGGTCGGCCGCTGCCCACATGAACTCCTGGATCCACGACGCCATCGCGGCCGTCAGCTCGGGCGCATCGCTCACCGTGTCGCGCGCCGGCCGCTCGGTGAAGGTGATCGTGTCGAGCACGGGATGCCGTGGGAGCAGCGATGCGCGGGCATGCTCGGCGATTGCCGGCGCGCTGTCGCGCCCTGCACTGGCCACGCGCGCCACGAGGGCGGCGGCGAGCTCGCGGTACGCCTGCACGAGGGCCGGCGGCGCCTGGGCAGGGAGCGGCCCCGGGCGATGCCACCGGCGCACGTGGAGGCCGCGCGCGTCCCGGGCGAAGAGGTCGGTGACCCGCTCCACCATCGTCCGCCCATTCGGCGCGGCGAGGTACGCGTGATCGACCGTCCCGTCGTTCAGCAGCAGGTAGTTCGCGTGCGCCCCCGACTCGATCTCGACCATCCCGTCGAACGTCGTCGCCATCAGGTACGAGAAGAGCACCTTCGGGTCGGTCACCCGCAGCTCCGACGGCCATCCCTCGGCCGGCGTCGCCTGCGCCGCGAACATGCAGGAGAGCAGGTCGTCGTCCGCCTCGTGGAAGCAGACCTCGCCGTACTCCGGCTCGGCCGGCACGTGGGCGAGCGCGGTGACGATGGAGATCGTGCGCCATGCCTTGCCGTCGAAGGACGTGGCGTTGACGACCTCACCCCGCTGCATATAGAGGAGCAGCAGCTCGTCCGGCAGCCAGATCACGACATACCCGGACACCCGTGCGGACCGGTCGCGCTTGGCGTCGGTGAGCAGGTTGCGCAGGTGCACGTACGCCAGCCGCGTCCGCGGGAGCAATATCCGCGAGTACGGAAAGCGCATGCCGGCGATGGAGGCGGGCATCGGGGGGAGCAGAAAGAAACTGCCTGAGGACCGGGCGGCCCTCAGGCAATCTGACGCGAGTGACGCGCGCCGCGCAACGTGCAGCGGGCCGTGCGGCGCCGTGCGGCCC